>JASEHN010000137.1:0-2811 GCA_030018715.1 Thermodesulfobacteriota bacterium
GGCTACGAAGAAAGCCGGAAGAAAGAAAAATGAATTTCGAGTTCGCGGGTTGCATGTTGCGAATTAATCATCTAAAGCGCGGGGTCGCAACGCCCAACTCATAACCCGTAACTCTAAACCTGCAACGCGAATCTTAAATCTTGCCAACTGAGGCCCTTTGGGTAAATATCCTATCGTAAGGCCTAACGCCTGAAGTCATCGAAGGCTATCAGCCGTCCGCTTAAGTTATCCGTCAGGTGCCCTTGTCCCTCCGGACTTTTTACGAGATCATCGTAATTTACTTGACGAAAAATTGGCGTCTTGTTATAAAAGGAAGCATGGAAATACTGTACGGTAAGGGAAAAATTTCTTTTTTCATTCCTGAGGGTTGGTCCATTGATGTTCTCCGACCAAAAGAAATTTCCCCGGCCTCAGATCCAATCCAGGAAGTAGAACGGGCTCTGAACAACCCTCTGGGAGATAAGAAGCTTACGGACTTCGGAGGGGTTCAATCGGTAGGCATCGCCATAAGCGACGAAACCCGCCCGGTTCCCAATCGATTTATCCTGCCCATCCTGCTGAAGCAGTTATCCGCCATGGGCATTCCGAAATCCAAGATCACTCTCCTCCTGGCCTCCGGTCTTCATCCGCCCCTGCCCTCTTCACGGTTTCCGAATCTCCTGCCCCGGGACATTTTGGAGCAATACCGGGTGTTGGCCCACGATGCCAGGGATTCTAACCTCGTCTTCCTTGGAAAAACTTCCCGGGGAACTCCTGTTTTAGTACACCCCCTTTTTTACCAGGCGGATTTGCGGGTGGCTGTAGGGCTGATTGATCCTCACCAGTTTGTGGGTTACACCGGCGGCGTAAAATGCGCGGCCATCGGTCTGGCCGGAGCAAAGACCATTGAAGCCAACCACTCCCTGCTTTTCCACCCCCAGGCTGTCGTGGGGGAGATTGAAAACAACCCGGTTCGGCAGGATATCGAAGAGATTGGAAAAGCGATGGGGGTTCATTTCGTGGTCAATGTTGTGCTGGATGAAGCCAACCGATTGGTTAAGTCCTTTTGCGGAAGACCGGTGGAAGTCGAAGCCAAGGGGAGCGCATTTTGCCGAACCATCTATGAAATCAACGTCCATGAAGAATATGATATCGTCATCGCCTCCCCCGGTGGATACCCCAAGGATATCAACGTCTATCAGGCCCAAAAAGGCCTTGCCCACGCCACTCCTCTGGTGCGAAAGGGAGGAGACATCATTCTTGTCGCCGAATGCCCGGATGGCCACGGGGAAGAAGTTTTTTATCAAGAGATGAAGAGGTACCAGAGCCCCCAGGAGGTAATAACCGGTTTTCAGAAAGAACCATTCAGAATGGGAGCGCATAAGGCTTTCCTCTGGGCCCGCTCTTTGGCCAAAGCCCAAGTTCATCTTTGTTCTGCCTTAGAAGAAACGTTGGGCCGCCAGCTCATGACGGCTCCGGCCCGCAACCTGGAGGAAACTTTGCATCAGCTAAAAGGCAAATATCCGCATTCGCCTAAAATAGCCATCATGTCTAAAGCAAATTCTACGTACGCCAGAATTCGCTTTGAGGTAGGGCGGTAGATGAAGGGTTTCGATAAACGCTGGCGAAACAAAGAAAGGGGGTGCTATGGTCTTTTCCTCGTTTAATACAGTGCGGCGAATTGTCTCTGGATTTGGTTCTCTGGAGAGCCTCAGTGAAGAAATTAAACGCCTCAAGGGGACCAAAGTTTTAGTTATCACTATCTAACCAGGAGGTCATTATGAAAAAACGTATGTCCATGAAACCGATGGTTTTATCGCTAGCAGTCCTATGCACTATTCTGGGGTTTGCAGGAGTTGGGGCTGCAAAGTATCCGGGCAAACCTATCAAGTTAATGGTGCCCTACCCACCAGGTGGAGCTTCAGACTTTCAAGCCCGGATTGTCACCATGTTGGCCCAGGAGGAGAAGTATCTGGGTCAACCCATTGTGATTATCAATAAGCCTGGTGCCGGTGGAATGGTCGGGTGGAACTGGTTTGTGGAGTCAGCACCCAAAGACGGCTATGACCTGAATGCCTACAACGTGCCTCATTTTATTGCCCAATCCATTGTCTACCCCAAGAAGGCGAAGTACAAGATTGGGACAAAGGAACCTATTGCCAACTGGGGTGCTGATCCTGCGGTTCTTATAGTGCCCAGGGATAGCCCCTTCAATTCGGTGAAAGATCTGGTGGAGTACGCCAAAAAGAATCCCGGGAAGGTTACCGTTTCAGGTGGCGGCAATTTCATAGGCCACCACATTGCCCTGATCCAGTTTAACCGGGCCGCGGGTATCCAAACCACCCATGTCCCGTATGCAGGTGGAGTACCCGCATTGGTTGCCGTGGTGAGCGGCGAAGTCATGGCTGGTTTTAACAACTCCTCCGATGCCTTCCGCAGCAAGGAACGGCTGAAGATTTTGGCCGTGGCCGATCTGGGAAGATGCCCCTTCCTTCCCGATGTTCCGACCCTGAAAGAGGCCGGCTATGACGTCGATGACACCAGCAACAACTTTCGAGGCATCGCTGCACCCGCAGGAACGCCAGCAGAGGTCATCGCCAAGTTGGCGGATGTTTTTCCCAAGATGTTCAACGACAAGATAGTTGCTGACAAAATGAAGGAGACTGGCTGTGTACTCGATGTAATCCCGCGGGCCAAACTTAAAGAGAAATGGGTAAAAACGGAGGCCCTCCTGAAAGATATGTTTAAAGACTTGATCCAAGAGTAATTTGTTGTTGGGGGGAGGGAATATTATCCTTCCTCCCTTTCCGGTTGCAAATATGGGGCGACTTC
>JASEHN010000137.1:2821-7400 GCA_030018715.1 Thermodesulfobacteriota bacterium
ACTTCCGGAAAGGAGAGCGTCATGCTAGAGGGAATTATTTGCGTCATAGAAAATCTCCATCATGTATTTATGCTGTCTAACCTGCTTGTCCTGATTCTGGGGGTGGTGGGTGGTATCATCTTGGGGGCCTTACCAGGGGTAAGCCCCACCCTAGCTGTCGCTCTTCTCGTCCCCTTTACCTTCTATATGGAGCCTGCCAGCGGTTTGATCTTATTGGGAGCGGTTTACACCGCCTCCGTGGCAGGGGGTGCCATATCCGCCATTCTTATCAATGTCCCGGGGGCACCGGCGAACATCGCCACCCTTATCGACGGCTATCCGATGGCCCGGTCTGGCCATGCGGAGGCGGCCCTCTACACGTGTTTTACCAGTTCCTTTATTGGCGGTATGTTTGGCATGCTGATATTGATCACCCTCACTTTGCCCCTCGCTGAGTTTGCCCTCAAGTTTCGCTCCACTGAGATATTCTGGATATGCATTCTCGGATTGACAGTGGTGGCAAGTCTGGGAACCGGCAACATGATCAAAGCCTTAATTTCATGTGCTTTTGGAGTCTGGCTCAGCACGATAGGAAGCCACCCGACCACCGGAGAATTTCGATTTGTTTACCATGATATGTTGATTGGTGGCATCACGATAATCCCCGCGTTGATAGGCCTGTTTGCCATCCCTCAGGTCTTTTCCCTGGTAGAGTCGTATGGACTCCGGCGGACAGTTATTCAGTTCCAGCGGGAAAGAGGGATCTTGGGAAAGACCATCCTTCATGTATTGCGGATGTTCAGAGTGCAAACAGTTGGGTCTATCGTGGGCACCATTATTGGGTTGATTCCCGGAGTCGGTGGAGCGGTCGCTGGGATCGTCGCCTACGATCAGGTAAAAAAATTTTCCAAGCATCCCGAGAGATTCGGTACCGGAATCCCCGAGGGGGTCGCTGCAGCAGAGTCGGCCAATAATGCCATGGTGGGCCCCTCTCTCGTTCCCCTCCTGACACTGGGCATACCCGGCAGTCCGACCGCTGCGGTATTGCTGGGAGGGCTTTTAATCCATGGAATCTTTCCGGGGCCCGATCTCTTTCGCCTTCATCCGCAAATTGTCCACACCTTTATTGGGGGCCTGGTGTTAGCTCAAGCGGGGATGTTTATCTTTGGGTTAGCCATCTCCCGCTATTCGAACTGGGTGGTCAGGGTTCCCGATTTGACCATGTCTATTTCTATTATCGTCCTGGCTACCTTTGGCACATATTGCGTGCAAAATAGTTTCGAAGACGTATTAATGGCGGTTGGCTTGGGCTTCCTCATATACATCGGCAGCAAATTCGGCTTCTCGCCCATGCCCATTGTGGTGGGTTTGATTCTGGGCAGCATTGCGGAGAATGCCTTCTTGAAAGCCTTTATAATTGCTAAAGCGGGGCCGGGTTTTCTGCGCCATTTTTTCACCGGCTCGATCAATATCGTTTCAATTCTTATTTGCGCGGCGTCGATCGGGTATGGCATTTACAGCGGGAGGAAAGGGTCGAAGAAGAAGATCCAGTTTACAAAAAGCGACACCATCGTTTCCATTGTCATATTGGGCGCCACTCTGCTGATCTATAATTCATTAAAAGCGCAGGATTTTTTGACCTCAATTTTCCCTGCGGCAACCCTTATCATTATGGGTGGTTTATCCCTGCTTTTATTCATCCTGACTCTGATGTCCTTGCGGGCAAAGAAGGAAGCAGCGCCAGGTCCCAGGACGGCATTTCCATTCCCCAAAGTCCTGGCGACAGGATTGCTGATTGTGGTCTACCTCTATGCGCTCAATATCCTGGGATTCTATTTCACCTCCTTAATATTTTATGCGATATTTCCTATAGTCGTGCCCCTAGAGAAGGGGATGGTTTTCCGCCAGCTTCCATACAAAATACTTACGGCAGTTGTCTTTGTGGCCACCCTCTATGTATTGTTTAAAATAGTATTAAAGGTGCAGACTCCGACCGGTTTGTTTTTCTGATGGGCGCAAAGTGTTCCGATGGCAATCTCCCGGTTGAAACATCTCCCGGAATCCAATTCCCTTGCTTAGCAACGGGGAGTGCCATTGGGGTCAGGGTACGGAAATACGGTGCTTTTCACTAAGAGACCTGAGCAGGTCTATACCATCTTTGCGGGCATGCTCCTGGCCAACCTGCTCATGATTCTCGTAGGGCTGGTGGTAGCCAGATTTTTTGCCAATCTCATGAGGGTTCCAAAAACAATCATGGGTGCTTTCATCATCGTTTTCTGCTTTCTGGGGGCCTTCGCGCTGCGAAACGACATGTCCGATGTCTGGCTGATGGCTTTCTTCGGCATCCTGGGATTCTTCATGCGACGATATGAACTCCCCATCCCTCCCATGATTCTGGGAATCATCCTGGGGCCTTTAGCTGAGGGTAATTTCATGGTTACATTGATCGGCGCCCAAAACGACTTCACCGTCTTCTTCCGCCGGCCGGTGAGCGCCTGTCTGATAATCATCTCCATCGGTCTTCTGCTGATGCCCGCCTTGAGAAAATTAAAGGAAAAGAGGAAAGAATTCTCGGAGTCTAAATAAACATGGAGAAAAAGAGAAAAACCATTGTCCTGGGAGTTTTGGGCGTGGACGCCCATGTCGTGGGGAATAAAATTATGGCCCACGCCCTGGAAAAGGAAGGGTTTCAGGTAGTCAATATCGGGACCTTCTCTTCCCAGGCTGATTTTATCCGGGCAGCCATCGAAACAGCGGCTGATGCCATCTTGGTAGGGTCCCTCTGCGGCCACGGGGAGTTGGAATGCCGCGGCTTCCGCGATCATTGTGTTGAGGCCGGCCTATCCAACATCCATTTAGTCGCAGGAGGAAACCTCGTCGTAGGCAAGCAGAATTGGGAAGAAGTGGAAAAACGCTTTCAGGATATGGGATTCGACCGCGCCTATCCTCCCGGGGTTTCTCCGAAGAAAGTCATCGAAGATTTGAAAATAGACCTGGCAAACAACCAGAAGTCAGAAACCAGAATCAAGAATAGAAAAACAATCTTTTTCTTCTGACTTCTGACTTCTGAACTCTGACCGCTGACTCCTGGATTCTTTATTCTGAATTCTTTATGACTTTAGCTCTTCTCGTCGATTTCGGAAGCACTTTTACCAAAGTTCTGGTTATCGATCTGGCCGCTGAAGAAATTTTGGCCTATGCCCAGAGTTGCACTACGGTTGAGACGGACATTACAGTCGGTTTGCGCCGCGCCCTAAACCTTCTTCCCTCCGCCCTACAGAGGGGTCCCTTCGAATGCAAACTGGCCAGTAGCAGCGCTGCCGGCGGGCTGGGCATGGTCGCCATAGGCCTGGTGCCAGAACTTTCAGCCGAAGCCGCCAGGCGTGCGGCCTTAGGAGCTGGAGCCAAAGTCCTCAAGGTTTTTTCCTTCCGGCTTTCTGCGCGAGAGCTTGAGGCCCTCGAAGAAAACAAACCCGATATTATTCTTTTGGCGGGAGGAACGGACGGGGGAAACGAAGAAGTTATCATTGAGAACGCCAGGAAACTTTCACAAAGCAATATCCAATGCCCGATTATTGTCGCTGGAAATAAGGCGGCAACGGATGAAGTCCTTTCTATTCTCTCCACGGGTGGAAAAACCTCCCTTGTTACTGACAACGTTATGCCTGAAGTCAATGTCATCCATGTCGAGCCTGCCCGGGAGATGATCCGGCAGGTATTCATCCAGCGGATCATCAAAGCCAAAGGGTTGAAGAAAGCGGAAGAGTTCGTGGAGAATATCCTCATGCCCACGCCCACGGCAGTGCTGCGCGCCGCGCAACTATTAGCTAAGGGAACGGATACAGAACCGGGCTTTGGCGATCTTACGGTAGTGGACGTAGGAGGCGCCACCACGGACGTTCATTCCATCGGCCGGGGAAATCCGACTCAGCCCGGGGTTGTATGCAAAGGGCTCCCTGAGCCACTGGCCAAGCGCACAGTGGAGGGGGATTTGGGTATCCGCTACAACGCCGGTTCAATTCTCAAATTTTGCGGCCAGGGACGTATCATGAGAAATACCCATTTCCCACATCCTGAGCTTTCCCAAAAATTAGAGGCCCTTTCCCAAAACGTGAGCTTCCTCCCGCAATCCACGGAAGACTTAGACCTTGATTTTGCCTTGGCCAGCTGCGCGGCCCAGGCTGCCATGGAACGGCATGCTGGAACCATCGAGACCCTTTGGGGCCCCCAGGGGCAATTTTATCTTCAATATGGCAAAGACCTGACAGGGATAGAGCATCTCATCGGTACTGGAGGAATCTTTATCCATCATCCTCAGGCCGGCGCCCTCTTGCAGAAGATGCTTTTTTCTCCGGAAGAACCCCTTTCCTTGAAGCCCAAAAACCCTGTTCTTTACACTGATGCCAAGTACTGTCTTTTTGCAGTGGGGCTGCTCGCCGACCGCTTCCCGGATCGAGCCCTGCGAATCGCCAAAAAACACTTGAAAAAATGGAACTGAAACCCATTGCCACAGAGGTCATAGAGCACTCAGAGAAAATATAATGAAATATCGAAATTATCATTTTTAATACACGGGCATGACAAGCTATATTTTTTACGT
>JASEHN010000138.1 GCA_030018715.1 Thermodesulfobacteriota bacterium
GCAGAGGTGTCAAGCTTTAATTAATCTTGTTCCCCACTAAGGCGCGTTGCCGATTCGGGGTCGAAAAAAAGGAATGAAAAGGAATTGAGCTACTTGAGGGAAATAATCTCGGCTGAGCCGTTAAGGGAGTCGAGGAAGAGGAGGCGGTTACGGAGCGGTCGCCCCAGGCCGGTGATGATTTTTACCACCTCCTGGACCTGCAGGGAAGCGATGGTGGATACGATTCCGGCTAAATTTCCCAGCTCCACCTCGATCCCCTTTTCCGGTATGGTCTGGGGATCTCCATAAAAAGCGCGGAAGCCGACGTCTTCGGGGTAGATGGTTGTGACCTGCCCGCTGAAGCCGGCAACTGCTCCGTGAACCAGGGGGACCTGCAATTCTTTGCATGTTTTTTCCAGAAGGAATCGAGTGGGCATGTTGTCCAGGGCATCGATGGCCGCGGCCGCCCCTTTTAAAAGCGAGAGAATTTCTTTTTCCCCCACAAACCCATCATAGATTTCCACTTCCGTGGCGGCGTTGATCGAAAGAATTCCGGACCTGGCTGCATGGACTTTGCTTGTTCCCACGTTTGATTCCTGGGCAAAAGCCTGGCGGTTCAAGTTGTCTTCGCTGAAGGAGTCTCCGTCGGCAATAGTCAGGATTCCCAGGCCCATCCTGGCCAAAAGCTGGGCAATGGTTCCCCCTAATCCTCCTGCCCCGATGAGCAGCGCCCTGGCGTTAAGAAGCTTAAGCTGCCCGGATAGTTCCAGCGATCCCATGTTGCGCAGATAACGCTGCGGGACAACCCCCGCCTTAAGAGCGGAGATTTCCACATTTCTTTTGGAGAGGCCAAGTGTTGCGGCCAGGGCATCCCGGTCGGGCAAGCTAATGGTGTGGTAGGTCTGTTTATTCGGAGCTATATAAGGTAGAGCCCGCGCCAGAATGTGTTCTTGAATTTCCATCATGAAAGGTTCGAGGGATTACGGGGTTCAGGGTTCATGGGAACATAAAAATGAGTTTTACTCCTTATAATAGCACCCCGGTCATTGGTGAAAGGAATTTCTGGCATATTCAGCGCCCTTGCTGATGGCTGCGGCATTGGCCGGGAGCAAGTGATGGTAATGTTCTTCGAAAATCTGAGAGAGGGCAGCGGCCAGGGTGTCCAGACTCACCACCCTGGTTTTTTCCACAAAAGCGCCGATGATCACCATATTGCTAAGCCGGTCATTGCCCAGGGTTTGGGCGATCTCCAGAGCCGGGACAGACAGAATGTCCAGATCTTTTCGCCTTACTTCCAGAGGGTCCACAAAAGAACTGTTCAGAAGGAGAAATCCGCCGGGCTTTACCCTGGGGCCATATTTACCAAGAGAAGGCCTGCTCATGATGATGCAGGATTGGGGAGAGTCAACAATGGGAGAGCCTATTTCTTCCGAGGATATGACGACCGTGCAGTCCGCATGGCCCCCGCGCTTCTCTACGCCATAAATGGGGGTGTACGTAACGTTCAAGTTTTCCATGAAGGCGGCTTGAGCCAGAAGGCTACCGATAACCATGATTCCCTGACCGCCAACTCCACTCATGATGATTTCATGGTACATTAAAAACTCCAAATAAAGGGTTCAAGGGGTTAAGGGTTCAAGGATTCAAGTGAAAAAATATTTTCCTTGAACCCTGTTTTTTACTGGTGGTCGGTTCCCTTCCTTTCCTTGAAAGTTCCTAAAGGGAAATAAGGGATAAGTTCTTTCTCCACCCTTTCGTTAGCCTTGAGGGGGTTCATGCCCCAGTTCGTCGGACAGGAGGCCAGAAGCTCCACGAAAGAGAACCCCATATTATTCATCTGCATCTCGAAAGCCCGCCGCACGGTCTTTTTGGCTTTCATTAAATTGGCCGGCGTGTTCAGGGCCACCCGGGCGCAAAAGGATGTGCCCTCGAGAGTGGCGATCATTTCAGCCATACGGATCGGATAGCCATTCTGGAGAAAATCGCGGCCATAGGGGGAGGTGGTGGTAGGCTGTCCCAGCAAGGTGGTGGGGGCCATCTGTCCACCGGTCATGCCGTAAACCGTGTTGTTCACAAAAATAACAGTAAGGTTTTCTCCCCGGTTGGCCGTATGCACGATCTCGGACATTCCTATGGAAGCCAGATCTCCGTCACCCTGGTAAGTAAAAACGATCCGGTCGGGGAGAGCGCGTTTCAGGCCGGTAGCTACCGCGGGAGCCCGGCCATGTGGCGCTTCGGCCACGTCTATGTCGAAATACTCATAAACGAAAACCGAGCAACCCACACCGGCAACGCCGATGGTTCTCTCTCGCAAGTCGTAATAATCGATGGCCTCGGCAACCAGACGGTGAATTGTCCCGTGGTGACAGCCGGGGCAAAAATGAAAGGAAACATCTTTAAGACTCCGGGGGCGTTTGAACACTTGCTTCATGGTAAAGCCTCAATAAACTTTTTTAAGGGCATTTAAAAGCTCCTCGGGAGCCGGAGGAGATCCCGGTGCATGGCCGTAGAAATGGACATCGGCGTCACGGGCCACGGACAGTTTCACATCCTCGACCATTTGTCCGGTGTTCATTTCGATGGTTAAGAAGCGTTTCACCCGCTGGGAAAGGTCGAAAAGGGCTTTTTCGGGGAAGGGGAACAGGGTAATCGGCCGAAAAAGACCGACCTTGAGGCCCTCGGCCCGGGCCAGGCGGATGGCGCTTTTTGCGACGCGGGCGGCTGTGCCGAAAGACACGATTATCAACTCTGCCTCTTCTTCCAGGTAATTTTCATGCCGGACATCTTCCCTTTTCATCCGCTGGTATTTCTCGAAGAGTTTCCAGTTGTGTCTTTCCATCTCCCCTTCTTTCAGGTAGAGAGATTTGATCAGGCGGGGGTCTCTTCCCGAAGCTCCGGCAAGAATCCAGTCCTTCGGGGGAAGTTCCAGGGGTTGATATGGCCGATCCACCATGGTCTCCTGAATTTGTCCCAGGACAGCATCGGCCAGAATGATTACCGGGTTACGATATTTATCGGCCAGGTCGAAGGCCAGGAGAGTCAGGTCATGCATCTCCTGGACAGAAGAAGGGGCAAGTACGAGGGTGCGGTAATCCCCGTGCCCGCCACCGCGCGTGGCCTGGAAGTAATCTCCCTGGGAGGCGGAGATCCCGCCCAGACCAGGGCCGCTGCGATTAATGTTGACGACCACAGCCGGCAGCTCGCTCCCGGCCAAATAAGAAAGGCCCTCCTGCATGAGAGAAAGGCCCGGGCTGGAAGAGGAGGTCATGGCCCGGGCTCCGGCTGCCGAAGCGCCCAGAATCATGTTGATGGAAGCCACTTCGCTTTCGGCCTGGATGAAACACCCCTCCACTTTAACCATCTGTTTCGAAAAAAACTCGGGAATATCGTTCTGGGGTGTAATGGGGTAGCCGAAATAAAAGCGGCAGCCAGCTTTAATGGCGCCTATAGCCAGAGCATGATTCCCTCGGAGAAAGAGTCTTTTTTCCACTGCGCCCTACCTCCACACTTCAATGGCCACATCCGGGCAGGTCTCGGCGCAAAGGGCGCAGCCAGTGCATTCATCCTCCGTCCGAATTTCCACCGGGTAAAAACCCTGGCTGTTAACTTCCTGGCTGAAGAAGATCAATTTCTTAGGACAGACGGAAGCGCAAAAAGCGCATGCCTTGCAGCGCTCGCGGTTGATGATGATCTTACCCATTGCCCATTCGACCCCAAGTTTTAAAAAATTTTGAAATTCAATCTAACATGGATGGGAAATTTTGGGCAAGAAAAATATGAATCTTGCCATCCCCCAGTTTATCGTGGCTCTGGCCCGGGGGCGCTGAGAGAAGGAAGAATCGGCCGGGATCAAACTTGCTTAAAATTCCCTTCTGGCCATCCGCAAAGGAAGGCGGCCAGGAGAGCGGCAAGGTGAGTTGATTGATAAGCCTATCTAAAAAGCCACTTAAATCACACCCGGCCGCCCTCTCCTATGGATAGACTACTGCCTTATTCTTCCGAGCGAAGCGCCTCTGGGCCAGAGCCTGGGCCCGAACTAAAAACTGGAGGGTGGAAAGAAATCGGGATTCAATCCTTGTCATTTTATTGAAATTGGTGTTTAATTTTCATTATCCGGATAATGAGGTGGAATGGGTGCATTCGGTTTAAAATATTATTGGCGTAGTCGATGAGCTGAGCGTGAGTAATGAAGATTTTATCTAAGGAAGGAGGGTAAATATGCTGATGCGCATGAACCCCCAAAATCCTCAACCACGGCTGATTGGCAAAGCAGTGGAAATATTGAAGGATGGAGGAGTCATTGCTTATCCCACCGATACGGTTTATGGGCTGGGCTGTTCGCTCTATAATAAAAAAGGCATTGAACGCATCTACCAGATCAAACGAAGCGAGAAGAACCGGCCCTTCAGTTTCATCTGCGCCGACCTGAAGTCCATCAGCCTCTATGGCAAGGTTTCCAACTACGCCTATAAGATGATGAGACGCTTCCTGCCAGGTCCATACACCTTCATCCTGGAAGGCACCAAGCTGGTTCCCAAGATTATGCTCACCCGCCGGATGACTGCGGGGATTCGGGTTCCAAACAATCCTATATGCCTGGCCATCGTCAAGGAATTAGGGCATCCCATCATTAGCACCAGCGCCGTGCTGCCCGCAGGAGAAGTTTTGTATGATCCGGCGGAGATAGAGAAAAAGCTGGGGCATGCGCTGGACTTGGTGATCGACGGCGGGATTCTGGTCTCAGAACCTTCCAGCGTTCTTGACCTGACAGATGATATGCCCAAGGTGTTGCGCAAAGGCAAGGGTGATGTGAGTTTATTTCTCTGAACAAATAGCCATCAGCGGGCAGACTTCAGCCCAAACATTTTTTCCCGCGGATGAAAACTGACGGCTATTTCAGCCCGATCTCAAAATCCCCCTGTTTAATAGCCCGGAGAATCGCATCTTTCTCCCACCGGCGGTGGACTTCAATCCAGGCCATACCGCACTGGTCAGGGGTGTGCGCATCGTCGGAAGCGATTTTAGGAATTGGAATTTCAGGGGTGTCATACATCTTCGTATAAACCCCTTTATCCGTTACCTCCAGGCAGTGGATGGGCATGTCCCGGGAAATCAATTCAATCTGCCGGTTGACTTCTGCGACGGAAAGCCGGTATTGCTGCGGGTGGTTGAAGACGAACAGGGTTTCCCCGTCTCCCAGGATCTTCCCGATGTGCTGGTAGCGCAGGGGTGGGTATTCCAACTCGATTCCTTTGAATACGATAAGACTGCCGTTACTTTCGGGAAGGCCCTCCCAGTAGTGCGGACGGATGAGATAGTCATGATCCGTGACGGCGACAAAGGCGTATCCCAGGTCGTGGTAGATGGTAAGCATTTCCTCCGGGGTTTGAGACCCATCGGAAAATATGGTGTGCAGGTGAAGGTTTCCTTTTAAATAAGACATAAAAATAAGTTAAGCGACTAAAGTGCCTAAAGTGAGCTAAAGTGTCTAAAGTTGAAAAAAGAAATTCCTATACAAAACTTACGAAATAGAACGGAAATAGTCAATGATTATTAATGCCTTGCCTTCCTTCACTTTTGAATAAATTGATGAATTCACAGTGATAGACGAAGCCCGGACGGGAGGGGGATGAAAGAGGGAGCACCGGCGGGAACAAGATTGGATCATATCCCGTGCTTTTCTTCCGCAAAGAAAAGGCGGGATCGAAGGAAGGCAAGGCATCCTCGGCGGAAGCCCCGCCCTTACACCTAATAAGAATTGCTAACCACATTCAATAATAACAGGGCCTTCTGTCATCAAAGGTGTCCGGTACCTACCTACAAAAACGGCAACCTGGGCTTCAGGAATTTTGGTGAGATTAGCCTCCTTAAGCAGATTGGTTATTTCTTCATCTTTTTTTATCCTGTTTCTGTGCCGAGCCAGGTGATATAAGGCAGTTAAGGTGTGTGTTTTACCCCCGCCGAACTGGGTGATTAACGCGAGGACCGGTGCGGTATTTTCCGTTTTTCCTGAAAGCCTACGAAATACCATCCCTGAGTGTTCGCACAGGGCTTTGGTAAAAAAAGTCCGCGAAAAAAACTTATTTGGGTCTTTGTAATCGTCTGGAGCAGTTCCAGCGACCACTTGCTCAAGGGCGATAGCAAATTCATCGGGGTTGAATGAACGCCCCTCTCGAACTTCCTTTCGAGGAGTGGCGATTTTATACCAGGGATCCATATCCGTACCCTCCGGTCAAAGACTTTTCCTGATTACCGATGCCCTACTTCCTGCCTTTTCGTCTGGGTGCTTTCGTCGTCATAAACCCGGCCCTTAACCCTATCGATCCCGATTGTGTAATTCTTTAGGCCTAGTTTTTTGCATAAATCCTCAACATCGATTTTCCCCCTGGCTCTTATCCACTGCGCAGGCGTGATACCTTGTCTGCCGATTTCTTCATCGATTTCTTCCCGCACCTTATGAATTAATTCCAGGGATTTTGTTTCACATTCTTTCTTATTCTTCATATTCGATGACCTCCTCTGGTGAAACAATTTCTATTAAGGGGTATCCAAGTCGAAGATTGGCTGCATGTACCGCCCGCCTGGTCCTGATGTTCACGATATCCCGAAAATTCCACGAAACAACCGCATCCACACCGTTAACTGTAGCGACTGAAAGATGCCGCAAATCCAGTCTTGCCCCTTTTCGAATAAAACCCTCTTTTTCATATACTTCCAAAAGTCCGGCGCAATTTTCATCTTCAGAAATGACCAGCACAGGCAACGCTTGAATCTCGGCAACCAAGTTCTTCTTTAATTCTTCTGGACATCGGTCTATTTCTTCGAGCACTACGTTTGAAATAACCCCGGCATGTTTGCCCTCCACAATGGATTCTAACAGAGCGCGGGTAATTTTTATCCTCTCTGGCATTTCCTCGTCAAAAAGCGCACCGATTACGGAGGTATCCAGGTACAGCCTCATCACATCCTCCCCATCATGGCCCTACTCCTAATTTATTTATCTTGGCATCGCCAAGAGCATAGCGTCAAGGTGGCGCTTCTCTTCGCTGTTCTTAGGATACAACGCCGACAAGGCGTTGGCAAGGCGCAAGAAATCGGGGCCGCGGTCCATTTCTTCCTTTAGCAAAGCCCGCAATGCATTTGCCCGGCCGCTGGCCTGAAGAAGCATGGCCGCATGGACACGGTCCAGCGTCGTTGCCCCCCGCTGGGTCTTCAGAGATTCGTCTGATACTTCTCCTGCGGATTTCTTCCTGCGGCCTCGGGCTTTTATTTCGGGGGCCGAATCTTTCGTACTCTGAGGGAAAAGGATTAGTTGTGCGGTAGCTTGGCGGCTTCTCTCCAACTTGTCCGCAACAGCCTAGCGTGACTTTATTACAATGTTGCTTATGGTACTCAGAACCATAAAATATTTC
>JASEHN010000139.1 GCA_030018715.1 Thermodesulfobacteriota bacterium
GGACATGGGCAATTCCCCTCTCCACGATCTCATGGGCAGGAAGGCCGTCGATTCGTTTCCCCAAAAAAGTGATTTGCCCGGACCGGGGAATAAGAAGGCCCGAAATGGTCTTGAGAAGGGTTGATTTACCCGCACCATTGGGCCCGACCGTGATCACGGTCTCCCCTTCTAATAGCCGCAGGGAAACCTCGAACAGGGCCTGGAACTCTCCGTAGTAAACATTTAGACTTTTGATTTCAAGCATGGCTCGATGTTTCTTCTTCTCCCAGATACGCTTCAATGACTTTTGGATTTCTGGAGACTTCCTCGGGGGTGCCTTCAGCAATGATCTGGCCGTAATCCAGGACCGTAACCCGGTCCACCAGGTTCATCAGGGCGCGCATGATATGTTCCACCCAGATGATGGTGATCTTCAGCTCTTCCCGGATCTTCTTCAATACCTGGGAGGCCTGGGTTATTTCTTCCTGATTGAGGCCGCTCATCACCTCGTCCGCCAATAGAAGCCGGGGATGGGTGGCCAGAGCCCGGGCCAGCTCCAGTCGCCGCAAGTTGCCTGCGGTGAGTTCGCCAGGCATGGTATTTTCATCCACTTTAAGCCCCACAAAATCAAGCCACCTCAACGCTTCCGATCGGGGGTCTTTTTTAATGACAGCTTTATCCTCCTTTCCAAAGAGAACTCCTAACATCACATTTTCGACTACGGTCATCTCTGTGCGAATTCCGGGGATATATCACTTAATTCTTTTTGATACATTTATGGAAATAGGGTAAAATCGGGTCATGGCGAGGATGGCTCGTATTGTCGTTCCTGGATACCCTGATCATGTCACCCAACGAGGGGTCCGTTCTTTGCCCATTTTCCGGGATGACGAGGACCGGCGATCTTACTTGGAATTTATGAGGCGGGAGACGCAACGCTTCCAGGTAGGGATTTTGGCCTGGTGTTTAATGACCAACAACGTACACCTGGTCGCCGTTCCCGAAGATGAAAAAGCCCTTGCCCGGGCGATCGGAGAGGCGCACAAGCGATACAGCCGAATGCGGAACTTTGCGGAAGGGGTATGGGGGTATTTATTTCAAGGGCGGTTTGGGTCCTGCGTGTTGGATGAGAAGCATTTGGCGGCAGCGGTTCGGTATGTGGAGAATAATCCGGTTCGTGCCGGTATGGTAAAGAGAGCCTGGGAATACCCGTGGTCGAGCGCAAGATTTCATGCCGGCGAGTGAGATAGCGATGTTTTAGTCAAAGATCGAAATTTGTGGGGGCTTGTAGCGAATTGGAGGGAGTTTCTTCACGAAAAGATTCAGGGGGCGAAAAGGATTTACGGCGTGCTACGAAAACGGGCCGTCCCTGGGTTGATCATGAGCATTTGGAACTTATTGAGAAAAAGACCGGGCGCAATTTGCAAAAGGGGAAACCGGGGTGGAAACCGCATGATTTCAGGAAATAAGTGATGTGTCCCCCGATTTCATTCTAGAAACTACTTTTCATGCTATTCCCTTCTTATATTTACCAATTATGGGGTGGCTGACTCTCTTGCAGCTTTTTGCATTCTCCTTTTATGGAGGGTTTCAATCAGCGTCCCATAAAGCCCCTTAGGCAAAAATATAATCATAACAACGATTATGAACCCGTAACCAACCCAAGCCCAGCCCATAAGTACGGTTCCAAAGGTTATCCTAATATATTCTTGGAGCCCGGTAATTATTATAGCCCCAATTAGCGGTCCCCACAGGGTGAACATGCCGCCAACTATAGCCATAAAGACATATGCTAAGGAAGCGCCTATGGCAATCGTAGTGACCGGGTTTAAATACATTATATATTGGGCGTAAACTACTCCACCCATGCCGGCTATAACTGCGCTTACGACGGCTACGGTTGTTTTGTTTCTGACGACATTTATGCCAATGGATGCGGCTGCTACCTCATCCTCTTCGATAGCGGTCAGGGCTTTTTGCATCTTACTTTGGTCAATTTTCCTCCAGATGTATAGACTAAGCAATAAAAGTCCCAAGGCCATAAAGTAGAAAGGAACCTTGCTCTCGAATTGAAAATATAAAGGTGCTGTTCCTAAAGGTTTAACAGTGATACCTAACCGTCCCTCAGTAATGTCCCGAAAAGCAATGATGACGAGGGCAACCAATTCTGTTACTACTAGAGTAGTGACGGCGAAGTAATGACCAACAAGACCAAACCTAAAACAGGCATAGCCAATAACCCCAGCAGCGATGGCAACAGCTAAAAGTCCTAACCACATTCCGACCCATGGAGACAGGTGATAGAAATTAAACAGAAGAACGGTGATATATGCTGCGATACCCACCCAGGCGCCGTGGCAAAGTGATATCATCCAAAAACGACCCATGTACGACCATGCCGTCGTTACAGCGCCCCAGATAAAGATAAGAATTATAGTATGAGTAAAATATAGGGGCAGTCCAGCGAAGGGGAAAATGATTACAAAAAGGAGTATAAAGAGAAGTATGCCTGTTGGTAGGTTAGCTAATCGCTTCACGCCCTTGCCCTCACTCCTAAAAGTCCTTCAGGCCGGACCAGGATAACAACTAGAAATATCAAGTAGACGGCAATTGGTCCACCCTCTGGGATGGTTAAAAACGCGGCAACCATCATTACTACCCCAATAATTAAGGCAGCCAAGAAACCACCAGACAGATTACCCAGTCCGCCTAATACTACAGTAACAAAAGCCATAAGGGTAAAAGTCCCGCCCCAATGTGGATGGACGGCATAGACAAGGGCATAAAAGGCCGCCGCAATACCAGCTAAAACTCCAACTAAAGCTAGGGTGATTAAATATATTCTTCTCGGCTTAATCCCCATAATGCTTGCCATTTCTCGATCTTGGGCAGTGGCTCGAATAGCCAGTCCGGTATATGTTTTGTTCAGAAATAGGTAAAGTAATCCTATAACTATCAAAGAACCCAAAAAAGCAATCAGGTTAGAGGTTCTGATATAAAGCTCACCAATGTTCAAAACAGGAAGAGCAATCGGAACCCCTCTATAGGTTGCCCCCCAAACACCCATGGCACTATTTTCCAGGATTATTATTATAGAAGCTAGAGCCAAAAACTGATTTATTAAGGGGGCTTTCAACAGAGGTTGAATCACCCCTAAGTGAACTACAACATGAAGAGCTACTATTACTGCGACTGCAACCAAGCAAGAAACAATAAGGGGGACATTAAACCACACGGTTAAGGTAAAGATGATGTAGAGCCCAAGCATTATACTTTGTCCATAAAAAAAGTGGATAATGTTAAGCACTCCAAAGGCTAGATTCAATCCGTAAGCCAATAAAGCTAAACTTCCCCCGAACAATATGCCGCCGATAATTGCGCTCAATAAAGCCATTACTTCCCCTTCCTTCAGGTCAGCAATAGAGGCCACTCAGGTTTTTAACAGTTTAAAACTAGATTCCCAAATAAGCCTTCTTGATGTGAGGGCTTTGGATGAAGTCTTCTTTGTTACCGTGGAACTGCAATCTTCCCGACCCCATTAAATAAGCATGGTCAGCCAGTTCAATGGCTTTCCTCACATTTTGTTCTACCATTAAAATAGAATAGCCTTGGGACTTGATTCGTTTCACCAGTTCAAAGAGATTGGTAACAACTTTAGGAGCTAATCCCGAGGATACTTCGTCGAACATTACCAGTTTAGGCCGAGACATAAGAGTGCGGGCAATAGCCAGCATCTGCCGCTCACCGCCACTCAGGGAGCCGGCTATCTGGCTTTGGCGTGCTTTAAGAATAGGGAAACTCGAGAAGATTTCATCCAAAGATTGCTTAAATTCTCTCCGACTCCTCTTTGTGTATGACCCCGCCTTCAGGTTGTCGTAAACGGTGAGCCTAGGAAAAAGTCGTCCCCCCTCCGGGACGACAGAAATTCCTATGTCAACAATTTCATAGGGTTCTTTGCCATCTACCCGTTGATTATCAAAATATATTGCTCCTGAAGTAGGTTTTAATAACCCGGAAATTACCCTTAATAGGGTAGTTTTCCCAGCTCCGTTTGGTCCCACCGTAACAACTGTTTCACCATCCGCCACATCCAGCGATATGTCGTGGAGAACCTTAAACGCGCCATAGTTGGCACCCATTCCCTCAATCTTTAACATAGCTTACCCATTGCTTACCCATTTCCTATTCTGCGCCCAAATAGGCCTCAATTACCCTCTCATCTCTTGAGACTTCCGAAGTTGTTCCCTCAGCAATTACCTCCCCATAATCCAAAACAATCACCCGTTCTACAAGGTTCATAAGTGGACCCATTATATGTTCCACCCAAATGATGGTTATTCCCATTTCGTCCTTGATTCTTTTTAATACTGAGGTTGCTTCTGAAATTTCCTCTGCATTTAAGCCACTTATGACTTCGTCCAGTAACAAAAGCTTGGGTCGAGTTGCCAATGCTCTGCCTAGTTCCAATCTACGCAAGCCAGCCACACCTAGCTCACCGGGCATAGTCGCTTCAGTTACTTTCATACCTATATTATCTAGGCACCTCAAAGCCTCTTGCCTGGCATCCTCCCCAGAGCGGGTTGAATAACGACCGCCAAACATAACCCCAAGCATCACGTTCTCAACCACACTCATAGTTTTAAATGGTCTTGGGATTTGAAAGGTGCGGGCAATGCCTAAGTGGCAAATCTTATCCGGAATAAGCCCGATGATATCATGCCCCATGAAAGTAATTTTCCCCGAAGTCGGCTTAAGAACACCAGTTAGGACATTAAAAAGGGTCGTCTTTCCCGAACCATTGGGACCGATCAACCCAACAAACTCTCCTTCGTTGACCCTCAAGTCCACTTCTTTAAGGGCACCTAAACCACCAAAATATTTGCTTACAGAGTGGACCTCAAGCATCCGTGAGCTCTCCACTTCTCGGATTAGATTTGAGGGAAGGGGGCAAAGCAAATTTACTCTGCCCCCTTCCCCACAACCGGTTCAGCTATTTGGCAAAAACATGGCCTGGCGGCAAAGGAAGCACTGGCTTAATTGTCCTAATGGCTAGAGGCCACGAAATTTCCCATTTGTCATCCACATATTGAAAGACGGCAGTAAAGGCCCGCTCGTTGTACCCGGCATACTCGTGGTCTGGGGGAAGAAACTTAGCCCCATACCCCATGGGGGTCCCTCCGTCAGGAATATCAATCTCCAGAGCAGCCTTCCTGATGGTATCTGGAGTGACCTCGCCATATTTCTTAATAGCAAGAGGCAAGACCTTTTCCAGCAGAATCCAAAGGTTGCCATAACCCATGCTGTAGTGAGTCCTCGGATCTTTCTCGCGGTAGAGCTCCAGAAGCCCTTTTTTGAAAACAGCGATCGCTTCGTTCACTTCAGGTGTGAGCGTCTTTGGGTCGAGATACTGGCTAGCGGGGGGGTCTATATTAAACACATAGTTGACCAATTCCTTACCGACGGCTCCCGCGATGACTGGCATGTCGGCATAGCCGGCTCCATGTCCCAGAAGAGCCTTCCACTTCAGCCCTAGTTCTCTTGCCTGCTTGAGGAAGAGAACAATATCCGGGTAGTAACCAACGTGGAATAAGACATCAGCACCAAAGGCCTTGAGTTTCAAGATTACCGGGGTCAAATCCATGATGTCATGAGCATATCCCGCGTTATAAACAATCGGCATCCCCACTTTCTTCATCTTTGCCGCTATTGCTGCCCCTGTTGAGGTGCCGTAAGGCCCATCTTCATAAAAGATAGCCCCTTTTATCTCAGCGGGGCTGGCAAAGCCGAGCTCTTTATAGCTATGGGCTATTAAGGCTACGGTCTCATCAAACTTGTAAGAGTTGACCTGAGGCTGGAAGACATATTTCTGATGCCTGCCTTTAAGAATCTTCGGTGAGATTGCGCCGACATTCCACATTATGGTTTTGTATTTCTCGACCAGGGGCGCAACGGGTGTTGCAAGAGCACTAGAGTAAAAACCCGTAACAGCAACCACCTTGTGCGCAGTAATCATTCTCTCAGCTTCACGTATTGCTACGTCAGGGCTACTTTGGGAATCAGCGTAAAATGGTATTATTTTCCATTCTCCTAAAATTCCACCCCTCTTGTTGATTGTGTCTATGAGAAGTTTCGAGGAGCGATACTCGGCTAACCCACCCGCCGGAGCGAAAGCCCCGGTTAAGTCCTGGAGAACGCCTATCCTGATCTCTTTCGCCGCTTTCCCTTCTGCGGGTGGTGCAGCAAAGGCTATCACGAGTACCAACATCAGACTAAGACAGATACTGCCAATTAACATCCATTGTTTCTTCTTTTTCATTTCAGTAACCCCCCTATAAAAATTTGGTTGCGTTCTAAATAAGAGACCTAAGCAAAAACCCAATTTACGATACGCTAGAGAATTTATCTCATATCCCAAATTCTGTCAAGGCTTTTATTTGGCTTCTAGTCTTCCCGCTGGTGATCGCAAGCGGCTGGAGCTAGCGCGGGCCTTGGCTACGGATTCGAAGCTCCTTTTACTTGATGAAGTTATGGGAGGATTGAACCCCCGGGAAGTGGTCAATATGATCCAACTTCTGCAGACCATCGCCCAAAATGGCGTGACCTTGCTTATAATTGAGCACGTTATGAAGGCCATCATGGCTCTATCGCATCGAATCATCGTCCTACACTATGGCCAGATAATCGCTGAAGGAAGCCCAACGGAAATCATCAGGAACCCAAGGGTCATCGATGCTTATTTGGGAGAGGAATACTTGCGTGTTACGCGTCAATAATCTCCAAGCCCATTATGGGGATATTCACGTATTGAAAGGGATTTCTTTGAGCGTGCATGAGGGAGAGATTATCTCCATAGTTGGAGCCAACGGAGCGGGCAAGACGACAACCATCCATGTCCTCTCGGGCCTGCTTCGGGCAACCTCGGGGGAGGTGCATTTTCTCGGCGACCGCATTGACCATTTGCCTCCGCATCGTATTGTGGAGAGAGGCCTAGTTCAGATTCCCGAAGGACGGCAGCTTTTTCCTTCGTTAACTGTTATGGAAAATTTGGAGATTGGCAGTTACCTCCGACGTGCCCGCATTCAATCTACTCAAAACTTTGAAAAAGTCTTTCGACTTTTCCCCATTCTGCGGGAACGACAACAGCAAATTGCTGGTTCCCTGAGCGGTGGTGAGCAACAGATGTTGGCCATCTCTCGAGGGCTGATGGCTTGCCCCACTCTATTGATGCTCGACGAGCCATCGTCAGGCTTAGCTCCGTTGATCGTTAGTAGCATCTTCCGGACGATACGGGAGATCAACGCTAGTGGGACGCCAATTCTATTAGTTGAGCAAAATGTCTTCAATGCTCTGAGTGTTACCGCCGGTCAGTTTCGGGACCCTTTTCACCGATGAGAATTCCCCCCTCG
>JASEHN010000140.1 GCA_030018715.1 Thermodesulfobacteriota bacterium
AGATGAGTAAAATGCCCATCCAGATGGGCAAGAAATTTAACCAGAACTCGGCTGGCGGTTTTTTTTCATGGTACCCTTGCGAACTTTTCTGGACACCGCGGAGAACAACCAGGCTCAGCCGCACTGGGCTGGTACCACCAAGCCCCCCAAAAACAGAAACAGGCCCCCAGTAAGTTGAGGACCTGTTAGCTGTTAGCTTGGTGCCGAAGAGGGGACTCGAACCCCTACGTGGTAACCCACACTAAACCCTGAATCTAGCGCGTCTACCAATTCCGCCACTTCGGCATGATGGAGAAAATATTTAATACAAAACTACTGTTAAATCACCCCTTTGTCAAGATTTTTTTCCAAATTACCGAAAATCATACGTAAGAACGCTTACGGAGTTTTTTATAGACCTTATTGATGATCTCGTAAAAAGTCGGCAGAAGAGAGTCCTTGCGAGCGAAAGTGAAACAATCTCGTTTTTATAAGTACTTGAAAATACGGGATTGCTTCGTCGTACCGCGTTGGCGGAATTCCTCGCAATGACGAAAACGGAACTTTTTAAGACCCCATCTTTATTTTCATTTTTTTAGTTTTGCAGGTTGACAGATTTATACCCTTTGGTTATCATAGAGTCCGTTTTGTTAAGCTTGGTGTGAAAGGGTTTCCTCTGAAGAAGGGTTTTCTTTTCCTTGTTGTCCTAATATGCCTGTCTGGTTGCGGTGGACTGTCTTTGCGGGTCAGCGAATCTATCGCCCCTGCCCCACTTCCCCAGCCTCAACAGGCCTTATTCCAGCCGCCTGCTGAGGAGTTTGATATAAACCTCTTAGAAACGCTGTGGAGCGCGCCGGACCCCTCCATCCCTGACCAGTTCACTTTCCCCATCCCCATAGAAGACGAAGTTGTAGCAGCAATCGATCCAGGCTGGTGGGATGACCTGGCCTTAAATCTCGCCAAAGAAAGCGCCCCTGTCTTGGATCAAGATCAAAGCTCTACTTCTTCTCTTGATCTTAATATAAAAACTGCAACCAAGGAAGAAAATCCGCCTCCCCCGGCAGAGAAAAACGTGGTCTCCCCGGGGATGAAGATCGCCAAGGCGGTGAAGGTTCCTAACCCTGGGTTCAAACAAGAACTTGCACCGTCCGCCGAAAAACTAAACGAAGGAAGCCAAAATGATTCCTGGGAGGCGCCGCCCCAGACACCAATTCTTCTCTTCCAGAGGGAAGAGCTCCTTTCCTCCCAGTCGTTCTCTCCGGCGGAAGCGGAGTCTGAAACCCCAGATATAAATCAGAATTCCTTTTCGCCTATATTCCCTTCTTTATTCAACGATAAAGTGAACGAGTTCGTCTCCTTCTTCCAGAATAAAGCCGGGACCTTCTTCTCCAAGGCCCTAGCCCGCTCCCTGGCTTACGAAGACATGATGAAGAAAATCTTCCGGGAGAAGAACCTGCCGGAAGAACTCTTCTACTTAGCGCTGATCGAGAGCGGTTACAATCCCCATGCTCTCTCCCGGGCTAAAGCCGGCGGCATCTGGCAATTTATAAATAAGACGGCCAAGCGCTTTGGACTCAAGGTGGACAAGTGGGTTGACGAACGCCGCGACCCGGAAAAGGCCACTTACGCCGCAGCTGAATATCTCAAAACCCTTTACGAAATGTTCAACTGTTGGGATCTGGCCATGGCCAGCTATAACGCCGGTGAAGGAAAAGTCTCGCGGGCCATGAAAAAAGCCAAAAGTCAGGATTTCTGGGAAATCTCCCAGCACCGCTATCTAAAGCAGGAGACGAAAAGGTACGTTCCTCTGTTCCTGGCCGCGGTAACCATCGCCAGGGAGCCGCATAAATACGGCTTCTCAAACATTTCTTACCATCCTCCTCTGCTTTACGAAAAAGTGTTGGTTCCTCCGGCCACTAATCTGGCCTGGATCGCCAAGGCTGCCGATACAAACCTTGCCGAGGTTCTCGCTCTCAACCCGGCTCTAAAAAGGGGTATGACCCCACCGGATTCTTCCCAGTTTGAAATTAAGCTTCCGCCGGGAAAGAAGGCGGTTTTCGAGAAAACCCTTTTATCTCGCGGTGAGTCTGCCGCGCCCAAAGGCCAGAAACACCGCGTCAAGCCCGGAGAGACTTTAGCGAGCATTGCCAAAAGATACCGGGTAACCCTCAAAGACCTCTGCGAGGTAAATTCCCTTTCACCCCAGACGAAAATAAAACCCGGGATAACGCTTTTGCTCCCTCAGTAGAGACTTTCACAAAAACACTCGAAATCTTGTTTGACTCATGATCCATCTCGAAGAAGCCATCCGTCGAATTCTCGAACAGATTCCCTGTTTAGGACTGGAGCGTCTTAGCTTCCAGCAAGCTCAGGGTCGGGTTCTGGGAGAAGATATCCCGGCCCCCCGGAACATTCCTCCCTGGGACAACTCGGCTATGGACGGATATGCTGTACGGTGGCGGGATATTCGGGCAGCTTCCCCGGAAAAACCCGTTGTCCTAAAAGTTCTGGCCGACTTGCCGGCCGGGAGGACTTTTAAGGGGCGCTTGGGGCCAGGAGAAGCTCTGCGGATCATGACGGGCGCTCCCCTGCCCCGCAGCGTGGATACCGTGGTCCAGGTCGAGTCAACGGAGAGATCCGGCGCCAATGTAAAAATTTTTGCGGGTCCCGGAAAGGGGAAAAATATCCGTCTTGCCGGAGAAGATGTTAAAACCGGTGATTTGGTTCTGGCCAAGGGGACTGTTTTGCAGCCTGCCCACATCGGCATGCTGGCTTCCTTCCAGCGTTCTGTCGTTTATGTTTACCAGCAACCCCGGGTGGCCATTCTGGCCACCGGCGACGAACTACTGGAAATCGACGAGCCCTTAAAAGAGGGGAAAATTGTTAACAGCAACAGCTATACCATAACGGCTCAGGTTGCCGCTTGCGGCGGCCTCCCCATCCAGCTGGGCATCGCCAAAGACCGCATGGAAGACCTTTTGTCCAAGATTCAACAGGGATTGGTTGCCGACCTTCTGGTAACGTCCGGGGGTGTGTCAGTAGGCGATTACGACCTGGTCAAGGAAATGCTTAAAAAATTAGGGAAGATAAATTTTTGGAAAGTGGCCATGCGGCCAGGCCAACCCTTAGCCTTCGGGTTAATATCCGAAAAACCCCTGTTCGGATTGCCGGGAAATCCTGTTTCCTCGATGGTTTCTTTCGAACAATTTGTCCGCCCGGCTATCCTTAAAATGTCCGGCCACCAGAATCTCTTCCGTCCCACGCTAAAGGCTTGCCTTAGGGAAGAAATTGAGAAGAAAGCTGGTCTCGTTCATTTCATCCGTTGCCGTTTGTCCCGCGAAGGGGAAAAAATTTATGCCTCCACCACCGGCGAGCAGGGTTCGGGGATTCTTTCCTCTATGGTCAAAGCCCAGGGGCTGATAGTCCTTCCCCGGGACCTTACCCGGGCGCGCGCGGGTGAAGAAGTGCAAACCATCCTTCTTGACCCGATGTTTTTTCACTCTCCTCTCCCTTCTTACCTTTCTCTGCCTGGCGGTAGGCAAAAAAAGAGTTGATCTCTTGGCCGCTTTGGGGTATAAAAGAAGATCGGTTGCTCCTTGCTCTTTCGCCCAAGGCGAATTGGCTATCGAACCCAAAAGGAGGAAAAAGACTTGAGACGTTATGAGACCATCTTCATTACCCACCCGGAACTTTCCGAAGAAGGCCTTGCCGAGCTTAAGGAAAAATTACGTTCCATCATAACCAGCTTGAAGGGGGATTTCGTCAAGCTGGAAGATTGGGGCATGAAAAAGTTGGGCTATGATATCCGCAAAAACACCCGCGGCCATTATTTCCTGCTCGCCTATCTCGCGGCCACAGAATTGGTCCGCGAAATTGAAAGAACCCTTCGCCTGAACGATCGGGTCCTCAAATTCCAAACCGTCAGGATCAGTAACCAGATATCTCCCGAAGCTGCCCAGGCCCTAAAAGAAGCGGCCCTGGCTGAAGGGACGATCAAGGCCACGGAGCGCCCCCCGCTCCCCCAAGAACCACCGAGGGAAGATTCTGAGAAAGAGGTGGCCGAGGAAGGAGAAGAAAAGTGAAACCCCAGACAATGAAAAAGAGAAGACCTTTCCAGCGGCGAAAAGTCTGCGTATTCTGTGCCGACAGCGGGATGAAGATTGTTTATAAGGACGTTAAAACACTGAACCACTTCATCTCCGAGCGGGGTAAGATTCTTCCCCGCAGGATATCCGGAAATTGCGCCAAGCACCAGAGGGATCTTACGGCCGAGATCAAAAAAGCCCGGAACATCGCTCTCATGCCCTTTTCGATCGTTAGCCCGTAATGACCCCGTCTGCGGCGGATTTCTCTTTCTTGCCTTTGCTCGCCCGTGCTGGGCCTTTTTAAAAACCTTTTCCCGAAATCCTTCGGGACATTCTGCTTTAGGAGAAGATGCCGGCCGCTTCCCCGGGAGCGGCTCATTCTCTGGAGGATCTTATGAAAGTCATCCTAATTGAAAACGTCCCTTCTCTGGGAAAGGCTGGAGAGGTCGTTCAGGTCTCTGTTGGCTATGGGCGAAATTACCTAATACCTAAAAAATTGGCGCTCGAGGCGTCTCCTGCCAACATGCTCCTGCTGGAACGCCAGCGGGAAACTTTTCTGAAAAAAGCCGGCAAAGAAAAAGGCACGGCCCAAGATTTGGCTTTGAAGATGGAGAATTTCTCCTTCACCTTGGCCCGGCCGGCAGGTGAGAGTAATAAACTTTTCGGCTCGGTTACAACCATGGATATACAAAAATTATTGAGTGATAATGGCATCGTCGTGGACCGGCGGAAGATTTTTTTGCCGAATCCGATCAAGACTTTGGGCAGCTTCCTCGTTCCGGTGAAATTGCATCCGGAAGTTACGGCTCAACTTAAAGTCGATGTCGAGCCGGTGGCCGCGGACAAAGCGATTTCTTAGTAAGACTTTAGCCTTTTAGGGGAACAAAAAGATGGACCTTCTGGCCCAACGCCTTCCACCTCAAAGCCTCGAGGCCGAGGTCTCTGTCCTGGGGGGTGTGTTGCTGGAAAACGAGGCCTTGAATCGCGTTCTGGAGGTCGTCCGCGAGGGTGATTTCTACCGTGAATCCCACCGCAAGATCTTCTCGGCCATGGTGAATCTATATGAGCGCAATGAGCCGGCGGACCTGATTACTCTTTCCGAGACCCTGAAAAAAAAGGATGCCCTAGAAGAAATCGGGGGCCTGGAATACCTGAATTTTCTGGCAAACAGCGTTCCCACCGCGGCTAATATCGCCTATTACGCTAAAATCATCAAAGAAAAGTCCATTCTCCGCAAGCTCATCAACCGGGCTACGGAAATTGTCAGTCTGGGTTATTCCAACTCCAGCGACGTGGATGAATTCCTGGACCAGGCAGAGCGTTTGATCTTTGAAATTTCCGAGGACCGGGTCCGCCCTTCCTTCTATCCCATTAAAGACATCATTAAGTCCAGCTTCAAAACAATCGAAAGGTTATACGAAAAACACCAGCTGATCACTGGAGTTCCTACGGGCTTTACCAAATTGGACGAATTGACTTCCGGTCTCCAGCCTTCTGACCTGATCATCGTCGCCGGCCGACCTTCCATGGGCAAGACGGCCCTCGCCCTTAACATCACGCAGCATGCCGCTATCGAAGGGGGAATTCCTTCGGCTATCTTCTCCCTGGAAATGGCCAAAGAACAACTGGCCCTGCGCATGCTTTGCTCCGAAGCCAAAGTGGATGCTCATCGCCTGCGCGGCGGATTTCTTAGCGAGGCGGACTGGCCCAGGCTCACCAGGGCCGCCGGCAGCCTTTCCGAGGCCCCTATTTTCATTGATGATACGCCAGGGATTACGGTTCTGGAAATGCGGGCGAAATCCCGTCGTTTAAAAGCAGAACATAAATTAGGCCTGGTGGTCGTGGATTATATGCAGTTAATGCGCGGCCGTTCCGATTCTGAGACCAGAGAACAGGAGATTTCCGACATTTCCCGTTCCTTAAAATCTCTGGCCAAGGAACTGGCCCTGCCGGTCATCGCTCTTTCTCAATTGAACCGCAGGGTTGAAGACCGCGGCGATAGACGTCCCCAGTTAGCCGACCTTAGAGAATCGGGGGCTATTGAGCAGGATGCGGACGTAATTATTTTTATCTATCGCGATGAGGTATATAACAAATCCGATGATAATCCCCACAGGGGGAAGGCTGAAATAATTATCGGCAAACAAAGGAATGGTCCAACCGGCATATTCGACTTGGCTTTCCTGGATAAATACACTTGTTTTGAAAACCTTTCTCCAATCCAAGAAGACCGATAACGCGGCTAACTGTTTGATATTATTTGTTTTGTGTTTTGTTCACAGGTGTTTATATCTTTGTGTATACTTTGTTCCTTTGCGGAAAGAATTTGTTGAGGTGTTGCCCAGGCCTATGAAAGAAAATTGGAACAGGGTTCTTGCTGCCGTGAGCGAAAAGATTAGCCAGAAGTCTTTTGACATCTGGTTAAAACCCATTAACCTTATCAGCATGGGGCAGAATACCGTGGATCTGGAGGTTCCCAATAAGTTTTTTAAAGATTGGATATCCGAAAATTATCAAACTCTTATCAAAGACACCTTGTCCCAGATTACCAAAAACAATTACACCATCCATTTTCATTTAAAAGAAGGTCTCGAGGAAAAAGAGGTAAAGCCAACGCCTTCCGAAAAAATTCCCCTTCCTAAGTCCGGCCAGCGGTCGGTCAGGGAAGATGGTCTTAATCCAAGCTATACCTTCGATGCCTTTGTCGTCGGTTCCTGTAATCAGTTCGCCCATGCGGCTGCCTTAGCCGTGGCCAACCTTCCCGCAAAGAACTACAACCCTCTGTTTGTTTACGGAGGTGTGGGTCTTGGTAAAACTCACCTAATTAACGCAATAGGAACTCATGTCGTCCAGAACGATCCAACCGCCAAGGTGTGTTATATCTCTTCAGAAAAATTTACCAATGAACTAATTAATTGTTTGCGGTATGAAAAAATGTCGGATTTTCGAAACAAATACCGCAGCAAAGATGTTCTTCTGGTGGACGACATTCAGTTTCTGGGCGGCAAAGAGAGAACCCAGGAAGAATTTTTCTATACTTTCAACTCTCTATATGACGCCCACAAACAAATTGTCCTTACGAGCGATAAACTACCAAAAGAAATTCCCGGTTTGGAAGAGAGATTGAGATCCCGGATTAGTTGGGGACTAATCGCCGACATCCAGCCGCCGGATATTGAAACTAAGGTGGCCATTCTGTGCAAGAAAGCTGAAGTTTATAATCTTTCCCTTTCCAACGAGATCGGCCTTTTTTTGGCATCGCATCTCGGATCAAATATCCGGGAGTTGGAGGGCGCGC
>JASEHN010000141.1 GCA_030018715.1 Thermodesulfobacteriota bacterium
CCCGGCCCTCAACAAAGGCTTTTATACCATTTTTTCAAATCGCTAAACTGTTACCTTTTTTTAACTTTAGGCACTTTAGGCGCTTAATTTGAGGGATTGCCATGAAAATTAAGAAAATTGAGGTTTGCGGATTTAAGTCATTTTCGGAAAAGCTGGAGATTGGCTTTCCGCCGGGGGTAACTGCCATCGTCGGCCCGAACGGGTGCGGCAAATCTAACGTGGTGGACGCCATCCGTTGGGCCTTAGGCGAACAGAGCCCCAAACAACTCCGTGGTAAAGCCATGGAAGATGTCATCTTCAACGGAAGCGAAAGCAAAAAACCGCTGGGCATGGCCGAAGTAATTCTCACCTTCTCCAACGAGAACGGTCATCCTATTGCGGATTATCTGGATTTCACTGAAATATCAATCAGCCGCCGGCTTTTCCGCTCCGGGGAGAGCGAATATTATATCAATAAAGTTCCCTGCCGCCTCAAAGACATTACCGATCTTTTCCTGGGCACGGGCGTCGGGCACAGGGCTTACTCCATCGTCGAACAAGGAAAGATGGATTTTGTCCTAAACGCCAAACCCGAAGAACGGCGTATCCTCATCGAGGAAGCTGCCGGTATCACCAAATACAAGGATCGCAAAGCCGCTGCCCTGCGCAAAATGGAGGCTACCCAGCAAAACCTCTTGCGACTTAACGACGTAATCGGAGAGATCAAGCGCCAGATCAACTCCTTGAACCGCCAGGCCAAGAAAGCTGAACGTTATAAGGGATACCGCGAGGAAATGCGCGCTCTGGAACTGGGTCAGGCTGCCCAAACCTGCCGTAAATTGCAGTCTCAGCACCAGGAGATACAATCCGGGCTGCAGCAGACCCAGGATTTAGAAGTCCAGGCCACCGCCGAAATAAAAGAGGTGGAAGCTTCTCTTGAACGAATCAAGGTAAATTTGCTGGACATGGAAAGAGACCTGTCTATCCACCAGGAACGGTTATCCGAAAACGAAGGGGCGATTAAAGACCGGGAAAGGCAAATCGAGCTTTCCAGCCGGGAGAAGGAAAACCTGCAAAAGCAGGCCTCCCGGGCCGAGGAAGAAATCAACAAACTTTGCCAGCAGCAGGAAGCAGCAGAGAAAGAGACCCGGGGCTTCGAGCAAATTTTAAGAGACTACGAAGAAAAGATTGCGCATTACGCTGATTTTCTGTCCGGAAAGGAAAAAATTCTTCTCGCGAAAAAAACCCGGCATACCGAAGTTGAACTGGTCCTTTCGCGGGAGAAAAACAGTCTGGTGGACCTCCTCACTCACATGGCCCATCTGAAAAATCTGCTAAACGACCTGGCCCGCCGCTCTGAAGAAATATCCTACCGTCAAGGCAAAATCGTCCGGGAGAGACAAGAAGCGGAAATGAAGGTAGAAGAAACCCGCGCCTTTATCGCCCGCCAATCCCTGCAATTGGACGGCAGCCGGAATGCCCGCAGCCAGATCGAAGAGGAACGGAACCGGAAAATCTCCTATAACAAAGAGCTCCACTCCGTTCTTGCCGACCTACAAGAATCTTTGGTCAGGAGCCGGGAACGCCTGAACCGGGAGAGTTCTCGCCTCAACTCTCTTCTGGAATTGCAGAGAAATTTTGAAGGTTACCAGGAAGGGGTGCGGGCTATCCTGCGCAAGCGGCAGGCGCAAGGAACAGTCCAGAACGGCATCTATGGCCTGGTCGAAGACATCGTCGAAACTGAGCCTAAATACGAATGCGTGGTTGAGTCTATCCTGGGCGAACGGTTACAGCACTTCATCGTCCAGGATCATCAGGAAGCTCTGAAGGCCATCGAATACCTGAAGGCCCAGGGGGCAGGCCGTTCCAGCTTCATCCCCATGCAGGTTAAACAGAACCCTCTTCATTCTTTGCCGGCTTCCGCCAGTGAAGGGGTGGTCCCGCTCCTGGACCTGGTTAAAGTGAAGGAAGAATTTGTTCCTCTGGCGTCCTACCTTTTCGGAGACGTGTGGGTTGTCTCTGACCTGCGCCAGGCCATTGACCTTTGGAACCGCAACTCCATCTGGAAAACCCTGGTTACTCTCGACGGCGAAGTTCTGCATCCCTCCGGTGTGGTCACGGGCGGGAGCAAGGAGCAAATCGGCTCGGGCACCTTCCAGCGCAAAAGGGAAATCCGCGACTTGACTCAAAGCGTGGAAAAGCTTAGACAGCAGGTGCAGGAACAGGAACGCACCCAGGAGCAAATCTCCTCGAGCCTAAAAGAACTGGAAGCGGCCATCGAAGAGCTTACCCAAGCTCTCCATGGCCAGGAACTGAGGATCGTCAGCGAAACGAAGGAGCTGGACCAGTGCCAGATGGAGCTAAAGCGCTTTGGCCAAAAAATCGAGACCCTGCTGCTCGAGGAAAATCAACTGGCAGATGAGTTAGTCCAATTCCAGGGGCAGGCCCGGACAACCGAGGGAGCGCTTAAGGATGCGGCACTTAAGAAAAACGAAAAAGAAGCAATTCTCAGCAGCCAGGAACAGGATTTGCAATATCTGAAGTCTGAAATCGAGGGGCTTCTTGCCGAAGTCACTGACACCAAAGTAAGCCTGGTCGCTCTGCAAGAGAAGAAGCAGAGCCTTGACCAAAACCTGGAGAGGGTCCGAAGGACTTTCCAGGAGACGGTTTCCCTTCTGGCCAAACGCCGGGAGGAAGTTGAGGAAAGCATCAGCTTGATCGCCGCCGCCGAAGAACAACGGCGGCTGGCCGAGGCCGAGCTCCTTCGCCTCCTTGGCCAGCATCAAGAACTCCAGACTCACCTGGAAAGTAAGAAAGAAGCCTTACTCCTGGAGCGCGAGAAGCTCGGTAAAGAAGAGGAGCGCTGGAAGGAACGCCGGGATGCCTTCCAGTCCCTGCGGGAGGAGAAAAACACCCTTTCTCTTAAGCTCATGGAGATCGACCTCAACCTCAAACACATTCTGGCCGGCATTGAAGACAAACACCGCCTGACCCCCGAGGCCCTCCTGGCCCGCGCAGATGAAACGGATTATTTTTCCCCAGAGGTGGAGACTCGTCTCGGGGAACTTAAAGGGATGATCGAATCCATGGGTGAGGTGAACCTTCTGGCTATCCAGGAATACGAGGAAGCCAAGACCCGTTTGGAGTTCCTGACCGAACAGGAAGCTGACCTGGTGCAATCCCTGGAGGCTCTGGACCAGGTCATTAAGAAAATTAACCGTACCTCCCGCAAGCGCTTTGCCGAAACCTTCGAAGCGGTAAATCAGAAATTCCAGGAGATCTTCGCCGTTCTCTTCAACGGCGGGCGGGCGGAGCTTGTGCTTTCCGATGATTCCAACCTTCTGGAAACCGGCGTGGATATCATTGTTCAACCTCCGGGGAAGAAGCTGCAGAGCATCAACCTTCTTTCCGGAGGAGAGAAGGCCCTGACGGCCGTTGCTTTGATCTTCTCCCTTTTCTTGATCAACCCCAGCCCCTTCTGTCTTATGGACGAAGTTGATGCTCCCCTGGACGACGCCAACATCGGGCGGTTCAACAAGATGATCAAGGATATGGCCCAAAAATATCAAGTTGTCCTCGTTACCCACAACAAACGCACCATGGAACTGGCTGACACGCTTTACGGCGTCACCATGGAAGAATCGGGCACCTCCAAGCTCGTGTCGGTGAAGCTGAATTAAAAAAAGAGTAACACTTGAGCTTTTTGAAAAATGGGCGTAGGGCAGGGGCTTGTCCCCTGCCTCATAATGGCAACCCATAAAGGGTTGCCCTACGTGAGGCCGTCGACCGGAAAAAAGAAGTAATAAATGATTGTTTGCATAAAGCTAAATTCATACAAAAAAGAAAGGGATCAAAGGTGTTAGGAGTCAGCTTTAGAGAATAAGCCTTACCCCTTGCGCCTCACGCCTTACGCCTCCCGGAGTTAAGATGGCTGAAGAAAAGAAGGGTTTTTTCCAACGGCTAAAACAGGGCCTTTTTAAGACGCACCAGGGCCTGGTCAACAAGATAGATCAACTTGTCGCTGGCAGGAAAAAAATTGATGCTGATTTGCTGGCAGAACTTGAGGAAGCATTGATTACCAGCGACATTGGTGTAAAAACTACCCAGGACTTATTACGGGACGTTTCGCTGAAAGTTCAACGAAAGGAACTCGAGGATGCGGATCTGTTGAAAAAAAACCTTCAAGAGCAGATGTACCTCATCCTCAGCCAACAGGAGAAGCCCCTTAGCCTCTCGGCCGCCCGCCCTTTCGTCATCATGGTCATCGGCGTCAACGGAACCGGTAAGACGACCACCATCGGGAAGATGGCCCAGATATTCAAAGCCCAGGGAAAGTCCGTACTCCTGGTGGCTGCTGATACTTTCCGGGCAGCGGCCATCGAACAACTGGAAATCTGGGGGCAACGGGTGGGTTGTGATGTGATTAAACAGAAAAGTGGTGCGGACCCCTCAGCGGTTGTTTTCGATGGGCTGCACGCAGCTAAATCCCGGGGAATAGATGTGATTATCGTAGATACGGCCGGCCGGCTACATACCAAAGTCAACCTCATGGAAGAGTTAAAGAAAGTTCGGCGGATTGTGGAACGGGAGATGCCCGGCGCTCCCCATGAGGTTCTTTTAGTTCTGGATGCAACGACCGGACAAAACTCCATTAGCCAGGCCAAGATGTTTCATCAAGCCGTGGGTGTAACCGGGATTGTTCTGACGAAACTGGACGGCACGGCTAAAGGAGGGATTATCATTGCCATCTCCAATGAGCTGAAAATACCCCTGCGCTACATCGGCATTGGGGAAAAAGTGGACGACCTGCGCGAGTTTAGCGCCCGGGATTTTGTCGAGGCGCTATTTTAGGGAATCCAGGTTAGAGGCGAGGAGCAATAGGCTATAGGTTTTCTCGTAATAATTGCCCAGGCTAACCCTATATTTTTTGGAGTTCGATATGAATCGGGAATTCCGGAAGGTGCCGATATGAAGCCTCCAAAGGGGACTCAAACCTCTCTGGGGGCTTTTTAATTTCAGGTTTTTATATGGCAGCCGCTTCTTCTGTCCTGATTTCTGTTTACATAAAAACTTTTCCTCCACTTAAGCATGCTGCTGCCCCCCACTTGATCCATTGGAATGGATCTAAAGATTGCAGGCAGGCTCTGCTGTATTTCGTATTTGACCATCATTTTAAGATAAAATATACTTATCTCCAGAATAAGCGTTCTTACAGGTAGGAATAAAGATGGAATTCATAAACAAGTTCTTGCACGGTGATTGCGAGGATGTTTTAAAGAAACTCCCCGAGAATTCAATTGATTTAATTTTTACCTCACCACCTTACGCCGACCAAAGAAAAAATACTTATGGTGGCGTTAGCCCAGATGAGTATGTGGACTGGTTTTTGCCGAAAGCCAGCCAATTCCTGCGCGTTCTTAAACCTACAGGAACTTTCGTCCTGAATATCAAAGAACGGGTCTTCGATGGAGAGAGACATACTTATGTTATCGAACTGATTTTGCGCATGAGAGAACAGGGATGGCTGTGGACAGAAGAGTTCATGTGGCACAAAAAGAACTCGTACCCAGGCAAATGGCCTAATCGCTTTAGGGATAATTGGGAGAGATTGATTCAATTCAACAAGGCTAAGGAATTCCATATGTATCAAGAAGCGGTCATGGTGCCGGTTGGGGAATGGGCAAAAGACCGTTTAGCCAAACTAAGTGAAACCGATAAAACCAGAGACGAATCGAAGGTCGGAAGCGGTTTTGGTAAAAATGTCTCAAATTGGTTGGGTCGTAAGATGGTTTATCCCACAAATGTACTCCATATGGCGACCGAATGCTCAAACCGTAACCATAGTGCCACCTTTCCTATTGAATTACCGGCATGGTTTATAAAACTCTTCACCCAACCGGGAGATATGGTTCTTGATCCGTTTATGGGTTCGGGAACAACTGCATTCGCTGCTGTTCAGTTAGGTAGAATTTTTGTTGGGATAGATATCAATAAAGAGTATATTGAGTTGGCACGGGAAAGGACGGCGCAAGAACAAATTCGATTACCCCATATCGCCGAGAAACGGCCGTCTTACTCAGTTAGAAAATTGCATACCAAGAATGGAGCAAAAGCTAAACGATGAAACCATTAAATCTCGATGAAGTTTATGAGTATGTGAATGAGAACATTATTGATTTTCACCAACGAAAAGTTAAATCGTTGGAAGAACTGCGTCTTGAGAAGTTGCTTACAAAGAATCCTTACCTGTTCAAAGCCAAGAATATCACCACGGCTAGCGAATTGATCACCAATCTGCTTGAAGCTTTCTTATCTTCATCCGAAGAAAAATTGTTTGGCGACTTTCTGGAAGGATTAGCAGGCTTTATTGCGCAGAAGACTTGTGGTGGTCACAAGTCCACTGCATCTGGAGTTGACCTGGAGTTCCTTTACAAGAAAATCCATTATGTAGTGTCAGTCAAGTCGGGAACCAATTGGGGCAACAGTTCTCAGCAGGATAAACTTGAGCAAGATTTGAAGAAGGCTGTTGCCAGAGTCAAGCAGCTAAAACACGGCGCTAATATTCAGCCCGTTTTGGGAATTTGCTACGGGAAGACAAAGACAAGTTATGTTCGTGGTTACTTGAAGGTAGTTGGGCAGAATTTCTGGTATTTGATCAGCGGGAATAAAAATCTTTACACAGACCTTATTGAGCCGATAGGTCACAGGGCAAAAGAGCATAACGAAAACTTCCTGTGTGAAAGAGGTAGAGTAATAAACTTGTTCACAAGACAGTTCATTGATGAGTTTTGCGATGCCACTGGCGCAATCAACTGGATGAAACTTGTCGAGTTCAATAGTGGCAACTACGATTTAAACAAATTCCTCGCTTAAATTTTGCTTACATAAACACTCATCCAGACCTCCCGCTCAACGAAGGGCTTCAGCCGACGCGGACGTGATGCAGTGGGGCAACAGGCCTCCTTTTCCCCACGCCAGTTACGCGGCACGTTGGTAATCAGTGGACATATTACTAATTTTGCGTGGTCCTTAGTGTTGCTCCGGAGTTTCAGAATCGAACCGTCTGTCTTGGGCTAGCCCTTCCAGCTACACGCCCGTACCTTAACGAACTCAGGCGTCGAGTGCGCTCGTCGCTGAGGAGGCGCCTCAATCTGTGGTTACTGCTCTACCAGGTCGAATCAAACTTTATCCGCCCGGTGTTGCCAGACGAGGCAATTTGAAGACGCTGACGGATAACCTTTTGAGCAACGGTAAATAAGCGGTCAGTCCTCAGCCCAGGAATTCAAGAATTTATTGCTTTCTTTTCGCTCGAGGATGCGGGTAAAGAACGGCACCGAGACCTCGTATTTGATTTGCTGCTGCGGTTT
>JASEHN010000142.1 GCA_030018715.1 Thermodesulfobacteriota bacterium
TAATTGAAAAGTCATGACCTCCGGCAGAGCCGGAGGCTTGAAAAACCGTGAACCGCTCAAAGCGGATTAGAATTGTCACCACCTAAAGGTGGTGACTCACTCTGGGAACAGATTCATTTGATCGAGCCGACGATCCTCTTTTTCCTGGGCTTTTATATACGCCCGGATCGTCTCCTCATTCATCCCAACGGTGGAAACAAAATACCCTCTGGCCCAAAAATGTTGACCTACAAAATTCTTTCTCTTCCCAAGATACACCCGGACAATTTGGATGGCACTCTTGCCCTTGAGAAACCCTACTACCTGAGAAACCGAATACTTGGGAGGAATCGAGATCAACATATGAACATGGTCGGGCTTGAGATGCCCTTCTAATATTTGACTCTCCTTTTGAGAGGCGAGGTCCTTGAAACATGACCCCAGATATTTTCGCAACCCTCCATAGAGATCTTTTTTCCGATACTTTGGAATCCACACTAAATGGTACTTGCATTCCCATTTCGTATGGCTTAAACTCTGCTTGTCGTCCATTGAAAGCCTCCTCGCTCCTGAACTTTGACCGGTTCACAGCTGGGAGGCTTTCTTATTTTTCCCGGTTTGTCAACTCCCGGAAATGTCAAACGCTGTGAGTCCCCCGGCAGAGCCGGGGGTTTACCTAAAAGAAAATTAATCCTTCAAGTTCTGAGATCGCCCATTTCGGGTTTACAAGATTAAAAGAAATGGCCAACAGTGATCTGTTCCTTGAATTAACCGCCCAGTTACTTTTTAATCATCTGTCTCTTCAAGAAATAAGACCAATAATGGTATTTTCTAAGTACCCCGGCCTCAAATATAACTCGCACCTCTGGCTTATGGTCAATGAGCAACCAGCCATCATGGATTATCTGAAATAGAAAGATGGGTGAATGAAGATTATTTAACGCCGTAATCTGAACGTTTTCGTTTATTTCCCTTGCTATTTCGGCTTCAAGACGAAATATATACCAGGCGGGAAGATGCTCGGGATTTTTTTTAAAAAAAACGGCGATGTCCCAATCGCTCTTCTTCCCGGCGGTGTTTTTTACTCTGGAACCAAATAAATAGGCAAATTCAATCTGCCGGTTTTGCTTTAGGATTTTGGTTATCTTTTGGGTAGATTCGGTCATCTTATAAATTCTCTATATACCTGATGAATCGTTTAAGGTCATTTATTCCTGATTTTAAAAACCTCTTTAACTCGGTCGTAGTGTCTATCTGGTAATCGTGAGCGAGAAAATTTCTCAACCCGGCAATATAAATAAAATGGTCAGCAAAAGTTTTCGCTATACCCTACCCCCTAACCCCGACACCCTACACCCTTTATTTTATCTCCTCCCAGCCCTTGGCTCTTTCCACGGCCCTCTTCCAGTTCCGGTAGAGAGATTCCCTTTGCCGGGAGGTCATCTTGGGAAGATATCTCTTTTTGATTTGGAAATTTCTGGCAAGCTGCTGTTGATCTTTCCAGAATCCGACCGCCAAACCGGCCAAATAAGCGGCTCCCAAAGCTGTGGTTTCAGTTATTTTCTGAGCGACAACTGGCACTCCCAAAATGTCAGCTTGAAATTGCATCAGGAATTCATTGGCTGCTGCCCCGCCATCCACCCGCAATTCTTTCAGGGCGCTACCCGAATCAACTTCCATACACTCCAGAACGTCCCTGGTTTGATAGGCTATGGATTCTAAAGCGGCCCGCGCAATATGAGCCTGGGTCGTTCCCCGGGTGATCCCTATGATTGTTCCCCTGGCATACATGTCCCAATGAGGAGCCCCGAGACCGACGAACGCAGGGACAAAATAGACCCCGTCATTGGAGGGTAGGCTGGTGGCCAATCCCTCCGTCTCCGCGGCCTGCTGGATTATGCACAGTCCATCCCGCAGCCATTGCACCACGGCCCCGCCAATGAAAATACTTCCTTCCAGAGCGTACTCAACCTTGCCGTCGATCCCCCAAGCAATGGTGGTCAAGAGGTTCGTTTGGGAAACCATCGGCTTTCCCCCTGTATTCATCAAGAGGAAACAACCTGTGCCATAGGTATTTTTAGACTGTCCTTTGCCGAAGCAAGTTTGGCCAAATAGAGATCCCTGTTGGTCCCCCACGATGCCGGCCACGGGAATTTCAGCGCCCCCAAAAACTTCAGCCGAAGTCGACCCATAAATTTTGCTGGAAGCTCCGACAGTCGGCAGGATTTTTTCTGGGATTTGAAAATACTCTAAAATTTCTCCATCCCAGGAAAGCTGATGAATATTATAAAGCATGGTTCTCGAGGCGTTGGAATAATCTGTTACATGAAATTTTTTCCCCATAAGCTGATAGGCCAACCAACTGTCTATGGTTCCAAAGGCCAGATCCCCTCTTTCCGCTGCCCGGCGGATCGCCTTGCGCTGCTCCAAAATCCATCGGACCTTGGTGGCTGAAAAATAGGCGTCAACCACCAGTCCGGTTTTTTGGCGGATCTTTTCGGCAAATTTCGTCTTCTTGATTTCCGAACAAACCGGAGCGGTTCTCCGGCATTGCCAGACAATGGCGTTATACACAGGTTGGCCGCTTTCCCTGTCCCAGATTAAACTGGTCTCCCTCTGGTTGGTAATGCCGATGGCCGCGATCCTGTTAGGAGAAATGTTCAGCATACCGATGGCCCGCCGGGCAGCTTCCATCTGTGAATCCCATATTTCCACCGGGTCGTGTTCCACCCAGCCGGGTTTGGGGTAGATTTGTCTGAACTCCCTGGTGGCTATACTAACTACCTTTCCCTGATGGTTGAAAATCACCGCCCGGGAACTGGTAGTCCCCTGGTCCAAAGCCATAATATACTTTTCAGCCATGATAACCAGCCTTCCCTTCAAAATGCGGAATGCAGAGTGCGGAATGGGGAATAAAAATTTTCATTTTTTTCACATAAACTCTATCTTTTGCATTCCGCATTCGCCATTGCGCATTCCTCGCTACCCATTCCGCATTCCACATTCGCCATTCCGCACTCCTCGCTACCCATTCCGCATTCCGCATTCACCATTCCGCATTCCTTACAGCCATTTCCTCTTCCAGAAAATAATCAGCATAAAAATGGCGATGGAAGCCATGATCAGCCAAATCCCCGGATACCCCCATCGCCATTCCAATTCCGGCATGAATTTAAAATTCATCCCGTACACTCCGGCGATAAAAGTAAGAGGCATGAAGATCGTAGCGATGATCGTGAGCACCTTCATCACGGCATTCATCCGGTTATTGACACTGGAAAGATAAATGTCCATCATTCCGGAAAGCATGTCCCGGATTGTATCGATAGTATCCATCACCTGAATCGTGTGATCATAAACGTCCCTAAGATATAAACGAGTACTATCGCGGATCCGCAAAGATTCACCCCGCTCCAGACCACCGATGACTTCCCGCAAAGGCCAGACCCATTTTCGTAAAAAAACCATCTCCCTTTTTAAGTTCTGGATTTTAAGCAGAGTCTGGGTGGTAGGATTTACAACCAGCTTCTGTTCCAGCGTCTCGATTTTATCCCCCATCTTTTCCAGTATGCCGAAATAATTATCCACGATGCTGTCCAATAATGTGTAAAGTAAATAATCTGCCCCAATTTTTCTCAGGCGCCCCTTTCCGTTCCTGATCCGCTCCTGGATGGGGGCAAACACACTTCCTTCCCCCTCCACAAAAGACAGGACGGCATTCGAGCGGAGCACCAGGCTGACCTGTTCGGCCGAGATCTCGCCTGCCCGGTCATCGTAAGAAAGCATCTTTAAGACAACAAAAAGATCTTCCCCATAATCTTCTATTTTCGGGCGCTGATCGGTATTTAAGATATCTTCCATGACCAGGGGGTGTAACCCGAAACAACTCCCCAATTTTTCCAGAACCTCTACTTCGTGGACGCCGTCCACATTTACCCAGGTCACCGTGGGCTCATCCTTAAATAAAAAGCATTCATCGAAGGTGGCCAGTTCCTTCTCCTGAAAACTTTGATCATCGTACTCAAAAACTTTGATTTTTGTCCGTTCGCTTTTCTTCTCCCCGATATGCACAAGGGTCCCCGGAGGGAGGCCGGACTTCTTCGATCTTTTTTTGATCAATTTGGACATCGTGCTTCTCTCCTCAAACAAATAATGGTGGCAATCAGTACGGCTTAATAAAACCTAAGATGTTATCGGGAAAAGAGATGGTCCTCCCCTCAAGGATTGTAAAAAGGGGGAGACCGGAGGAATTGAAGAGTTTGGATTGGGGATTGCAGATTGCGGTTTGTGGACTTCCGCCCTCCCCACGCCTGATTCCGCTGTTTTCAGTCGGGTGCATAGATTACATCGATGGCCAGGGCATTTTTCTTGCCCACTGCCCGAAAGGCATGGGGGAGGCTGGAATCAAAATACAGGCTGTCGCCCGGCTCCAATACAAAGGTTTCCTCCTCGTAATTAAACTCAAGCTCTCCATCCAAAACAAAGACGAATTCTTCCCCTTTATGGGTGAAAAAAAGGAGGTCCTCTTTCTTTTTCACCTCAAACTGGACCTGAAAAGGCTCCATGTGTTTATCCACTTTGGGGTAAGCCAGGGACTCATAATAATACCCTACCCTGGATGAATCCTCGTGGATCCGCCGGAAGACCTGCTTGCGCTCGTTCTTACGCACAACCACGGCCTTCTTTACCGATTCCTCCGCCTGGAAAAAATAGCCAATGTTCACGTTCAGGGCTTTGGAAATCTTCAGGAGAGTGGCGACAGGAGGGGCTACAACCTCGCTCTCGATCTGAGAGAGAAGGGGTTTGGAAAGGCTGGTTTTATCAGCCATCTGCTGCAAGGACATCCCTCTCTGCTGCCTGAGGGTTTTAATCTTCTGCCCCAGATTAAGTTCTTTCAGTTCTTCTTTCAATTCCGCGGTCATGGGTTCCTCCGTTCTGTCCGGCCTTATTCATCTAAAATCTAACTTGACGGCTCATATTTATCAAGATAAATTTGCAGTACAGACCTCTTTGATTACCAATCGCCTCTTGCCCCCCCTTCACTTTACAGAATCCCTATTCGTGGCCCGGGGTTCGGGGCGATGAGCGCGGGCAGCATCGGCCGGGAAAAAGCCTTTCCCAAAGTTTTAAACCGCGTTTCCGCAAAATGAGGCGGGGTGCCTTTTCCCGCCCTGTCGATGAAACAACTATCGCCTCATACTGCCAAGCGAAGCGCCCCGAATCCCGGGCCTGGGAAGGATCATCTAACACCAGTTAATAACCAATCATTCGTGACTACAAAAAGTGAAGGGGGGCGAGGTGCTCTTTGGGTTGCGGTTATTGGGCAACAAATCTATAATAGAAAAAATAGGACCTCAAAATGACCAAAGAACAAATTATCAACTTTTTAAGAAATCACAACCAGCAGCACATCCTGGACCATTATCACTGGTTAAGCCCGGAGGGAAAGAATAATTATTTAAAAGAATGGGATGGACTGGACCTGGCTCTGGTTTTTGATTTGCACAAAAAATTATCTCCGGAAAAAGATTTTTCCCGTCCTTTTTATGAAATCCATCCGGCGCCCATAATCACGATCCCTGAAACAGCCAAGGAAAAGGCGCAAAGAGAAGAAGCCCGCGTTCTGGGAGAGTCGCTTATTCGTAAAAACCAGGTAGCCGTCCTGATTGTCGCGGGCGGGCAGGGTTCCCGCCTTGGTTTCGAAGGCCCTAAAGGGAAATTCCTTATATCTCCGGTTAAGAAAAAATCTTTATTTCAACTCTTTGCCGAATCCGTCCAAGCCCTTTCGAACAGATATCGATCCACGATTCCCCTGCTGATCATGACCAACCAGGAAAATCAACTGGAGACCAGGCAATTTTTTGCATCCCACGACTTTTTTAACCTAAAAAAGGAAACAGTGTTTTTCTTTAACCAGGGTATGTTGCCTACTCTGACACCTGAAGGCCAGTTTATCTTACAAGAAGACGGGCATCTTTTGCTAAATCCCGACGGCCACGGAGGATCTCTTAAAGCTTTGTATGAATCGGGTTTGCTAAAACACCTGATCGACCATGGTTATGCTGAACTATTTTATTGCCAGGTGGACAACCCCCTGGTAAAAATTGCCGATCCGGTTTTTATCGGTTATCACCGGATGGAGCAGGCTGAAATTTCCACCAAAGTGGTCCGCCGCCGGGATCTAAAAGAGAAAGTGGGGATTTATGGTTCGGTAAACAGCAAACCGACGATCGTTGAGTACAGCGATTTCCGGCCTGAAGATTATGAAGCGCTGGATGAAAATGGAGATATTCGCCATTGGGCCGGAAACACGGCCATCCACATGATTTCCCTTGCATTCATTAAGCACTTAAACCAGCATGGGTTTGCCTTGCCGTATCACCGGGCTGTGAAGGAAGTAGAAGGCCTGGGGCCGGATGGCCGCCTGGCCAAAATAACCGGCTGGAAGTTTGAAACCTTCGTGTTCGATGCCATTCCTTTAGCAAGGAAATCTTGTTGTATGGAGGTAAGCCGGGATGAGGAATTTTCCCCGGTTAAAAATATGCAAGGAAACGATTCTCCGGATACGGCCAGGGCAGCCATGAATAAGCTGTACAGGAGCTGGCTCCTGGAAGCGGGGCTTAAGCTTTCTCCAGAAGCTAAGGTGGAAATCAGCCCGCTTTTTGCGCAGGACAAAGAAGAGCTTATCGAAAAATTAAAAGGAAAAAGCCTGGCCATAAGCGGGGATATGTATATCGGGCAATAAGGGAAAAATTTAAGACAATGTTTAAAACCCCCAAGTCTTTACGGTTGCAGATCGGCCTGTTTGGCCGGACAAACGTCGGGAAGTCGAGCTTCCTGAATTTGGTGGCGGGTCAGGATGTGGCCATTACATCAGCCATTGCCGGCACCACCACAGATGTGGTGGAAAAGTCCATGGAACTTTTACCCTTAGGGCCGGTGGTTTTTTTAGACACTGCCGGCATGGATGATACCTCGCTTCTCTCGGAATCCCGGTTGAAAAAAACGGTCAAGATCTTTGACCGGGCGGATGTAATTGTCCTTCTAACCGAACCGAATATTTTGACGGACTATGAAGAGAGGATATTAGAGGAAGCTCATAAAAGGGAGATTCCTCCGATCATTGTGGTCAATAAGATTGATCTGCATAAGCCGTCAGATGATTTTATCGATGGTATTGCCAAAAAGACCGATAGAATCATTTTCTGTTCGAGCATTGATCTGGGGAATCGCGACTCCTTTATAAATATTTTCAAGAAGCATTTAATCGGGGTATCCCCTGAGGATTATTTTAAGCCGCCCCCCTTGATAGGAGACTTATTACCAGCCGGAGGGCTGGCTGTAATGATCGTTCCGATCGAC
>JASEHN010000143.1 GCA_030018715.1 Thermodesulfobacteriota bacterium
GTTCACAGTCAAGGCATTTTCCAGGCTTGCCCGGGTCATGATTTTGGCCGGAGTGATTTCCTGCGCCAGTAGCTCCATGATTTTTTCACCGGCCTGCTCGGCGAGGCGAGCCTTTTTGGCCATTACCGCGGGGGCGGTTCCGTCCCCAGGAAGGCTCATGCCCAGGGCCTCACAAAGGCAGGCCATGGTATTGGCGGTCCCCATCCCCCAGCAGGCGCCGGCACAGGGATAAAAAGAGGCCAGCGCTTCCTCGCGGATTTCCTCGGACACTCCGCCGCTATAAACCTTGCGGACCATCTCCCCGAAATTGGACACCGAGGCTCTTACCCCCTCCCGGGCCCAGTAACCCGCGGGCATTGGCCCGCCGGTTACAATAATTGATGGTAGATTGACCCGGGCGGCTGCGATCAAAAGGGCGGGAAGGATTTTGTCACAGGAGCCGATCAACACGGCAGCATCATAGCTGTGGGCACGCAGCCCAAGTTCGACGGAATCGGCGATGACCTGACGGCTGGGGAGGACGAATTTCATGCCTTCATGGCCGTTGGCCAGCCCGTCGCAAAGGGAGAGAGTGTAAAATTCGGCAGGCAGCCCGCCGGCCGTGCGCACGCCGGCCTTTACCCGCTCGGCCAAGGTTTTTAGATGCATGTGCCCCGGATGCATCTCATTATAAGTGTTTACCACCGCGACAAGAGGGCGCTTGATTTCTTCATAGGTCCACCCGCAGGCGTAAAGCATGGATCGTCGCACCATGGAAAGCGGATCGTCATTGGAGTACACCCTGCTGTGCTTTTTGATGTCCATCTTCTCCCCTTTTAGGCCATTATTTTTCTGGCTGTCTCCTCGGCCAGTTTCATAACCTCGTCCCGGCCTTCCACCTCACCCAGTTTACGCAGGCCGCAGCCCCGGATGAGGTAGTTGTCGGTAAATCCGTATCGCTTAAATATAGGCTCGATCCTGGAAAAAAGGTCGGCAAAAAGCTTTTCGTCGGGCTGTCCCTGGGTTTGGATGAGGACCAGCTTTTTGCCGGGGGAAAGGCGGCTGGGATTTGGGTTGGTGTGGAAGTCAGGAACGAAGTAGGAATAGGTCCGCTCGATGAAGCCCCGGAGAGTGCTGGTCGCATCCCAGATGTAGACCGGCGTGGCCATTACCAGAATGTCGCCTTCCCGAACCCTCTCCAAAACAGCGGTCAGGTCATCCTGGAGAACACACTTATCCGCTTTTGTTTTACAGGCCATACACGCCTGGCAGCCCTGGTAATGGAATGTATTCAGAGCAAAAGTCTGGACTTCCGCGCCAAGTTTTTCGGCGGTATCGCCGAAACGTTTTGCCAGAACCGCGCTGTTCCCGTTGGACCTGGGACTTCCGAGCACACAGGTGATTTTCATAAACCCTCCGTTCCTTTTTTTTGAGAGCTTTTTTCGGCTAAAATTAAGTTACGTAAGGCAAGGCACGTTAAATAAGGATAAGGCTAAAAGGGAGGATTGACGGTCATAATGGTAAAGACGTCCATCTCGTTGGTCTCGGCCTTGGTTTTTTCCCCGTTGATTACCCGGATCATCTGGTCAATCATTTCCTCTCGTAGCTCTTCCAGCGACCTGCCCTCTATAAGGCTGCCGGCATTGATATCAATATCATCGATCATGGTTTGATAGATCCTGGTGTTGCTGGCTACTTTAATAACCGGGACGGCTGGAAACCCAGCCGGAGTTCCCCGGCCAGTGGAGAAAAACATAAGCTGAGAACCGCTGGCGGCCAGGCCGGCCATGGAATCTCCGTCGTAGCCCGGTCCATCCTGGAGGATCAGCCCTTTTTCGGTCGGCCACTCTCCATAGTCCACGACCTGATTGATCGTGGTCGCGCCGCCTTTATGAATGCACCCCATGGATTTCTCGGCGATGGTGCTCATGCCTCCGTCCATATTCCCGGGTGAAATGACCCAGCTGGCCAGATTGCCCATAATATCTTTGGTCCTCTGTTCCGCCTGATCGATCATCTCCACGATTTTTTTGGCCACCTCTTCATTCTTGGCCCGCCGGGCGAGCACATGGGATGTTCCGATCATCTCGGTGTTTTCTCCGAAGATGATACTGGCTCCTTTTCCCACCAGCCAATCTGAGACCGCGCCCAGGGCCACATTCGCCGTTACCCCGGACATGGCATCGGAACCGCCGCATTCCATGGCTACGAGAAGCTTATCCCAGGGGAGGGGGATCCGCGACTGGCCGCTGATCCCGGCCAGCAACCGCCGGGCTGCTTCCGCCCCTTTTTTAGCGGTTTGTAGAGAACCGCAGTCCTGCACGTTAAAAATCTCTATGGGCTTCTCCGCCTTTTCGATAAAGGGCAGGAGGCTCTTTGTGTTGGATCTTTCGCAACCCAGACCGATCAAGACGACCGCGCCCACATTGGGGTGATGGACCATACTCGCCAGGATGCGGAACAGGATCTGCGTGTCCCTTACGCTTCCCCGTCCGCAACCGAAGGAGTGGGGCACGCAGACGGCTTCGGGCACCTCCCGGGAGATACGGTTGATGACCCCGTTGACGCAGGCCACCGTGGCCAGGACCAGGACATGGTTGCGAACCCCGTATTTCCCGTTCTTTCTGGCATAGCCGGTAATCTCTCTCATTTCTTCCACCTCTTGCTTTCCAGGTTATGCGTGTGCACCCATTCCCCTTTTTTGATGTTCCGGGTAGAGACGGCCACGGTTTCACCGTATTTGATTATTTCTTCCCCGGAGGGAATGTCCCGGAGGGCAATTTTGTGGCTGGCGGGGATTTCCTGCAACACGGGGAACCCTTCAACCCCTTTGGCCCGGACCTCTTCTCCGAATATTAGGTTTCGCAGGGCAACAGCCACATTATCCAGCGTATGGATCACCAATGCGTTATATTCCATTAAATCTCCTCAAAAAAAGCATAGGGCAGAGCGCATAGAGCATAATAGCGTAAGAACCCCTGATGTGGTTGCTTATACTCTATGCGCTCTGCGCCATGCGCTTTGCGTCTTATTTCTTCATGTACTGCATGGTTCCGTCTTGCACTACAGCGACCTTTGCCGGGCCGGGATAATCTTCCTCGAGAATGGCTAAAACTTCCGGCCAGGTTTTGACGATGATGGGGTCATCGGCATGGCAGACAAGGTCAAGGCCTGTGCGGTCCGGGTGGGGAGCCATCACAATTAACTTCTTCATCAACCTTTGAGCAAACCCTTTCGGCCTCGGGGTATAGTGGCGACCGCCATAGTCGCTCCCCCAGGCCCGCATCACGTAATGGGGCACTTGCCCTTCAGGTGCGTCAGAAATCAGGACGCCCGTTCCTTCCCCTGGTTTCAGGAGCATTAAAGAAAAGAGAAGGGCAATGGCCGACTCGTTAGCTTTGGCATAGGCGTTAAAGATGGCCAGAGCATAGCCGCTAACAGGGGATATTCCATAATGGTCTTTTCCTTCTGCCGCTCCGGCATCGTGGGTTGCCCGAAAAGGGCCGGCGTAAAGGTTGGTAATCTGTCCCCGGCGGTTGACCAGAGCATCAACTTTGAAATTCAATCCCGCGGCATCACCGGCGGCGTCGCACTCGGCCCGCATGATATTGTTTTCAAAATTCCCCAGGCCGGCGCGGCCTTGATCTCTGTACAACTGATTGTGAAACTGATTGATCGTTTCGATCCCCGCCACCCCGGGAAGGACGATCTTGGCGCCTCCCCCGAACCCCACGTGGACGTGAGGGGTGATGCATCCAATCCCGATTTTCAGGTCACAGGCCATAAACTCACGGTTGAACCAGAGCTCCACTCCCGTGGGTGTTCTGCCCACGCGCACGGTATTTTGAAAGGGATCATGATTGTATACAGGGTAATTTTCCACGATCTCATCACCCAATTTTTTGCGGGCGTTGATCATGTCATAGGCCGCGTGAGCCCCCAGGGCCCAGATAAAGCGCACCTGATCTTTCTTCATCCCGGCCTTGTGCAGGGACTGTAAGATAAAAGGGGCAACGGACTTGACCGGTGTAGGCCGGGTCATGTCGTCAAAGACGATCACCGCCTGCTTCTTATCCCTGGCCATTTCTTCGAGGGTGGGCCCCTTAAGAGGATGCTCGATCTTTTCTCTAATTTGCTCGGGATTAAGGGCGGGCTTTTCGAATCCCGGAGGGTTTAGATTATCTACCTGCCAGCGATCAGGGAAAGTTAATTCCCATTCTTTGTTCTCATACCATAACCTGGAAGGGATAGAGACCTTTTGCATCATGTACTCCCAAAAAAGGCGATGGCCATAGACGATAGGCAAGAACCTTCTAAATACTTTCCTCTTGCCACTTTCACCCTACACCCAACTCCCTACACCCTTTCTATTATCCCACCAGGATTACGATCACTTTCCGCGGGCCGTGCATTCCTTTAAAGAGAACTCCCTGAATATCACCCGTCATACTCGGGCCGGAGATGAAGACGAACTGGCTGGGGCACTGCTTCTTATTTCCAAACACTTTTTCAATGACCTGCTCGTAGACCGGGACGAGGCGATCCACGGGCACGATGGCGATATGAAGAATGGGGGCCAATGACACCAGGCGGGCCTGATCTTGGTTATGAATCAGGCCGATGGTCGCGGATTCCGCCACGGCAAAATCGACCCCGGTAATTCCAGCCTGGGCCTGGTCAAAGACGGCGTCCCGGTAAGATTCCCGGTCAGGAAAATCCCTGGGAGTCATGATCTGGATGTCATTCTTCTTGCCCCAGGCCGGCAGGTCAAGCCTTAAGACTACATCATCGGCGGTGGCCATGACTTTCTTCAAGCCCTCTTCTAAGGCAACCACCGTAAGCTTTTCCAGGGCTTCCGGGAAGTCTTTGGCCCGGTGAACCACGACCGCTTCTTCCGTCAGACGGGTGATGAATTCGGCAATAAGCTGTTCCCTGTCCATGGAGAGAGTTTTGTAGGGGGGCAGATGGGGGCGAGCAGGAAATGCCGCCTTCGGCGCCGCCTTCAATTTTGTAAGTATTTCATCCCGTACGCTTTGTTCCATTTTGCACCTCTTGGAAATTCAGGAGTCAGAGTTCATAATACAGAATAAAGAAATTGGAAAGGGTTTTACTGCCCTGTTCATTCTGACTTCTGCCCTCTGGATTCTGTATTCTGTATTTTCTTCCACCGATCGTGAAACGTGAATCCGGCCATGGAGGGCAGGTCGCGATTCCGGAACCATCCCTCGGATGGGCCTATGGCTTTGCTGATGATCCCGTCGCGGGCATCCTTATTTATAAAGGGCCGGGCCATCCGGACCCCCAGATTCCACAACCAGGGAGTGCTGGCTGCAAAGCTCCATATCCTGAAAAACTGTCTTTCCGCCCAAGGCCGTTCTTTGCTCTTAAAATTAGGATCCTCCAGAACATCTTTGGATCGATAATAAAGGAATAGGCTGGGGTGATCGATACCCACCGGACAGATGCTCTTGCAGGCCCCGCACAGGGTGGAGGCCCGGTAAAGTTCCTGAGTTTTGTCCAACCCCAGAAGCATCGGATTCAAAACTTGGCCCATGGGGCCGGAGTATGCCCAACCGTAAGCATAGCCGCCGATTTGCCGCCAGACCGGGCAACCTGCCAAGCAGGCCCCGCAGCGGATGCAGCGGAGGACCTCCCGGGCCTTGACGTCCTGATAAATTTTGGACCGACCGTTATCCACGATGACGATGTAGAGCTCTTCGGGGCCGTCGATCTCGTCCTTTTTCTTGGGCCCGCTGTCCATGGAGACATAAACGGAAAGCCTCTGTCCGGTGCAACTCCGGCACAGGAGCCGGACCATGTGGAGGGCATCCTTCATGGTGGGAATCACCTTTTCCAGGCTCATTACCGATACCTGGATCGGGGGGGACGCTTTGGTGAAACGGATGTTGCCTTCGTTCTCCACGTTGATGATCGTCCCGGTTTCGGCCACCGCCATGTTCACCCCGGTAATTCCCATCTTAACGTGGTGAAATTTATCCCGGAGAAACAGGCGGGCAGCGTACCCCAGCTTCACCGGGTCCAGCGTGGGCTCTTTCAGCCCGATTTTTTCAATGAAGAGGTCCCGGACCTCTTCCACGGGGACATTGATGGCCGGTCCCACAATATGAAAAGGAGTGCGATGGAGCTGCTGGGCGATGAATTCGCCGAGGTCGGTCTCCCAGACCTCGATTCCCTGCTCTTCCAGAACTTCGTTGAGGGCGGTCTCTTCGGTGACCATGGATTTCCCCTTGGTCACGTACTGGATCCCTTTTTCCTTGGCCAGATTCCTTATAAACTCGTTGGCCTCTTTGTCGTCCCGCGCCCAGACGACTTTCATCCCGTTGGCCGTGGCGTTCTTCTCGAACTCCTCCAGGAGTTCTGGAAGCCTGGCCATGGCTTCGGCCCGGATCGCCGCCCCGCAGGCCATGGCGGCCGGAGCGTCGGGCAAGGTGCTGAACCCGGCCTCCCGCTTCATCCGCATCACCGGGGGGATTAACTTGAGGAAGAGACGTTGACGGTCGTTCTTCAACTCCTTTTTGGCCAATTCGGTGAATTGTTCGGTCTTAATTTCCATATCCGGCCTCCCTGCCATTTGTAGATAGAAAGCTGGCCAGGTGCATGATTTTCTTCCCCGGATGGTTGCGGTTCAAGTAGCCGCCGATATTGAGCAGGCAACCGGGCTCGCTAAGGAGCAGCAGGTCGGCGCCGCTGGCCAGGAAGTTTTCCAGCTTGTCTTCCAACATGGATTCGGAGATATCGGGAAAGTTAATGGCGAACTCCCCGCCGAAGCCGCAGCAGGAATCAGCGCCGTTGAGTGGCACCAGTTGAGCGCCTTTCACCGCTTGAATCAGCTTTTTCGGTTGCTCCGAAACCCCAAGGCCCCGCAGGATGTGGCAGGATTCATGGTAGGTTACTTTTCCTTCAAAGGAAGCGCCCACGTCCTCCACTTTCAGCACATCCACCAGGTACTGGGATAATTCATATACCCGGGGAGCGAGGGCCTCGGCCCGGCGCAGCCAGTCTGACTCATTCTCCAGAATCTCCGGATAGTGGTCTTTCACCATGCAGACGCAGGAGCCTGCGGGACTTACGATCACTTCGTCCTTTTCGAAGACGGAGATAAAGTGTTTAGCCACTTTTTTGGCTTCTTGCCGGTAGCCGGCGTTTAGGGCCGGCTGGCCGCAGCAGGTTTGCTCCTGGTGATAGACCGGGTTCATCCCCAGGCGGCGGAGCAGGGATACGGTCGCTTCCCCGATATGGGGCAAGAAGAGATCGACCGTGCAGGGTATGAACAAGGAAATATTTTTCATCGTGTCCTCCTTTAAACAGAAGAGGGATCATCAATCTT
>JASEHN010000144.1 GCA_030018715.1 Thermodesulfobacteriota bacterium
AATGAAGCAAGCCGCCGCCCGAAGTTGTGCGGCGGCTCATGACGAGGGCGTCCTAAAAGGGGAAAAAGGGACGCCTTTTTTATTTTAATACAGGTTTTAAAAAAAGTTGCCGTAATGCCGTCCGACGATGTGCGGCCGCATCTTGGTTGACAAAGGCGTCCAATTGCTAAAGCAAGGGCGCCTTTTCTTTTTAGAATAAATGAAAAGGCGCCGGGCCAAAAAAAATGTGATAAGGAGGGAAATATATATGTCATACAGTAAAGTAAATGCCAGCCCGGCGACCATGAGCCGAAACCGAGTAACGCCTGCACCGGGGTCAGGCATCTGTGTTACCTGCCTGGATGGATGCCCGGGCCCTTGTGAAATCGGCCGCTCCGCCTTGCGGGGCAGAGAAATTCTCTACCCGCAACCCTATTCCAAAGTTACTGCCGGGTCTGAAAAGGATTATCCCGTTGATTATTCCCATTTCAATATCCAGGGCACATGCGTCGGGGCAGTGGGGGTTGCCGCCGACTCCGATAAAGCCACGTTCCCCGCAGTCGATATCTCCACCGAGGTGGGCGCGGCTGAAAAAATTCCCCTGCGGGTCCCCTATTTTACAGGAGCTCTGGGATCCACGGACATCGCCCGCATTCACTGGGAAGCGATGGCCACAGCCGCGGCTATCGCCGGCACTTTGGTGGTCGTGGGTGAGAATGTCTGCGGTATGGACCCCGATGCTGAATTTAAGAACGGCCGTATCGTCCGATCTCCGGAGATGGAACGGAGGGTGAAAACCTTCCAAAAATGGCATGACGGTTATGGAGGGATTGTCGTTCAGTATAACGTAGAGGACGGCCGCTTGGGGGTACCGGAATACGTGGTGGAAAAGCTGGGCGTTAAAATCATTGAACCGAAATGGGGCCAAGGAGCCAAAGATATCGGCGGGGAAGTTAAACTGGACACACTGGAAAGAGCCCTGCAGCTGAAAAGCCGGGGGTATATAGTTCTTCCCGACCCGGAAGATCCCGTGATTCGAGAGGCCTTCAAACAGGGTGATTTTAAGGAATTCGAGCGCCACTCCAGGTTGGGGATGGTATCCGAAGAAGGATTTCATAAGGAAATAGAAAGGCTTAAAAAGATCGGGACCAAACATATTTCCTTGAAGACCGGAGCCTATCGACCCGCTGACCTGGCCCGGGCAGTCAAATTTGCTTCCGATGCTAAGATCGACCTCCTGACCGTGGATGGGGCGGCAGGCGGAACCGGAATGAGCCCCTGGAGAATGATGAATGAATGGGGAGTTCCTACTGTTTATCTGGAAAGTCTCCTTTATCAGTACTTAAAAGTCATGGAACAAAAAGGCGCCTACATTCCTTCCTGTGCTATAGCAGGCGGGCTCGCTCTGGAAGATCATATTTTCAAAGCATTAGCTCTGTCTGCCCCATATATAAAGGCCATTTGTCTGGGCAGGGCTTCCATGACCGCAGCTATGGTTGGTAATACCATCGGGGAAATGATCAAAAAAGGGAAGGTTTCAGCCGACATCGCCAAATACGGAACTGATGTTGAGCATGTCTTCATTCTGGCGGCTAAGCTGAAGGAAAAATACGGGAAAGATTTTCAAAACATCCCCGCAGGAGCCATCGGAATGATCACCTACTTTGATCGGCTGAATGCAGGCCTGCAGCAGTTCATGGCCGGGGCCAGGAAGTTTGCTCTAAAATACATAACTCGGGATGACCTTGTGGCTCTAACTCGCGAGGCCGCAGATGTTTCCGGGATTCCTTATGTAATGGAAGCGGATAAGGAAGAGGTTGAAAAAATCTTGCATGTCAGTAGTGTCCCGTCAGTAAAACCTTTATTCAAGGGAATTCGCGCCGAAAAGGCGGCCCTGAATTTATAGGGAAAACTACAAGCGGTCTGGAAGGCCGGCTTAAACTGTTCCCGGGGGGAGTTAAGTGAGCTCCCCCTTTTTTTGCCTTCATCATTTTGCTTTTTCCTCCCGAAGAGTGCTAATATTCGGCTGATCCTAAAAGGTTTTTAATACCCGGAACCTAATTTAATTGTATAGGAATTTCTTTTTTTAACTTTAGTCCGCCTTAGGCGGATCACTTTAAACACTTAGGGCACTTGGCTCGGTTTCTTTATTTTTTCTTGATTATGGTTTTAAAACTCTGTGATCTCTGTGTCCTCTGTGGCTAATTTTAATTTAAACACTTATTTTCTCAAAAAGGAGGAAAAACATGGCGTTGAACTTGGAAGCTGTAGGAAAAATCTGGGGACCTTACGAATTCTCTCATAGTGAGAGAGACCTGATTATCTACGCTTTGGGTATTGGCTTTAGTAAAGAGAACCTCGAGTTCGTTTACGAGGGGGCCAAGGATTTCAAAGCTTTCCCCACATACGGGGTCATTCTACCCTCCAACGCTGGCGCTGAGGCCTTTCTATCCACCAAGGCGAATTTTGCCATGGTCGTTCACGGGGAGCAGGCCTTAGAGGTGCACAACCCCCTTCCCCGCAGCGCCACGGTTTCCACCACGGCCGTGATCGAGGGGATATACGATAAAGGATCGGGGGCGGCCATCGTGATGCGCTATGAAACAAAAGACAAGAGCGGTAATCTCCTTTGCACCAACTGGATGACCGCCTTTGTCCGGGGGGCTGGCGGCTTCGGGGGGGCGGCCCAGCCCAAAAAGGAGATTCCGGCCATTCCGGCCAAAGCTCCGGACGTTGTGTTTGACGCCCAAACTGACGTGAATCAAGCGGCGCTCTACCGCATGTCCGGAGACCGCAATCCTCTGCATATCGACCCGGCCGTGGCCAAAGCTGTCGGCTTCAAAGAACCCATCCTCCACGGCCTCTGCACTTATGGAGTTGTCTGCCGCCGGTTCGTCCAGGAGGTCTTTCAGGGAGATTCCGGAAAGATGAAATCTTATTCGGCCCGATTCAGCAGTCCGGTGATTCCGGGGGAAACGCTTCAGGCCAAAGTCTGGCAGTCCAGCCCCGGCCTTTATCTTCTGGAAGTTTATAATGCGAAAGGGGAGGCCGTTCTCCGGAACGGAGTGATAGAGTCCAGGTAATAAAGTTCGGAGTTGTTAGTTCGGAGTTCGGAGTAAAACAGTTCGGAGTTCGGAGTTATTAGTTCGGAGGGAAAAAACAACTCCGAACTCTGAACTCCGCACTCCGAACTAAACAGGAATTACCTCCGGCGGGCGGACTTCCTTCATGGCCATGGCTTCTGCCGGGCAGGTGACGGTACAAAGGCTGCAGCCCACGCATTTCTCCGGGTTGATACGAGCCTTCGGTTCCTGGCCTTCGATCACAATGGCGTCGAAATAGCACCGGTCGAGACAGACCTGACAGCCAATGCATTCTTCGGCGTTGACCAGGGCCTGAAAGCGGCTGGGAGCCACGAGTTTTTGGGGATTGGGCAGGCGCCAGTTCATGCAGCAATCCCGGCAGCAGTTGCAGATGATGTGATCGACATTCCGACGGTTGTCGGCGATGTGTACCAATCCTTCCTTCTCGGCCAAATGCAAAAGACCCATGGCTTCTTCTTTGGTGATTATCCGTCCCGTCCCTCTCTGAATGGTGTAATCCGCGGCTCTGTTGACCTGGATACAAATTTCTATGGGCTTTCCGCATTTCCCGTCGATGACCCGGCAGGTGCACCTGGTCACAGCCAGGGTTCTGGCCTGATTGACAATTTCACGGACGTCCTCGAAGGCCAAGACCTTCGCTTTTGACTCAATGGTTGCGCCGACCGGAATGACCCGGACCACCGGTTTCGGAAGAAGACCTTCAATGACCTTTCCAAATTCCTCCCACTCATTCTCCATGTATTCCTTCCAAAGGTTGTGGAACTCTTTGGTGGCTCCTTTCCAGAGGATGGAGCTGTCGTGAAATTGAGGGACAGTCTTGACCCGGTAGTACCGGGGGTCTCCCTCCTTTTTGGAGAAAAAAATCAACCCCTTGAGGAACATGTCTTCGACCATGACCTGGACTATATCTTTGGGGATTCCTGTTTTATCGGATAACTCTGAGACAGTAGCTGCCGGGAAAGCGGCCAGGAGGATTTTGATTTCCTTCTCATCGGAAATCATCTGTATGATTTTGGGAAGGATCTTCGATCCGGAAGCCCCTAAAAGCTTGGAAAGCTCTCGGTAAGAGTTTTGATCTGCCATGCTCGTTGTTCTCCTTAATTTGTGAACTGGAAATCAGAGCGAATTTCTGAGTCCAAAGGCTAACCATTTTTGGGTTTTTTTGTCAATGAAAATTTGGGAGATTACCGAAAAAGTGAAAAAGAGGCTTTGAGCGCGAATATATTTTTTCGCTCCTTTTTAAACTTATTTAGAAATTTCTAAGAGTTATCCAGATTCTAAAAAAACTTGACAAAAAATTTAAAATAGGCATATTTACTTATGCAGCATGCAGCACAACCGCTCCCCCTAAATTCTTCTCTCTTCAACGTTAGGAGAGCAGAGAGGAGAAGCCTGTCAATTTGCGTTTGTTGTCAAGTTGGGACAAATTCTTTAATCTTTGAAAGGAGGTGGTTTTAGGAAACGAAACAAACAACTGCGGCTTGATGGTGTATCGGGAGTAAAGATCCTTCCTTCAAGATGACTTCTTTATAAGGAAGGCCAAGCCTGGTTCAAAGAAGGGTAAATACCGACATGAACAAGGAGGAGAAAAGATGAAGTCAAAAATAGCAAAAGCATTTTTCGTCAGTAGCGTAATCATTTTGGGTCTGATGTTTTCTCTCTTCGCTGGCGTTTCAAACGCGCAAACAAAAAAAGCCTTGCCCCCCATTAAGATCGGCATCGTCCAGTCGCTATCCGGGATGGTTTCTGATTACGCCCTGGAAGATCTTGAGGGGTTCAGGGTTAAGATCGATGAGGTTAACGGGAAGGGTGGGGTTAAGACGAAGGAGGGGATGAGAAAAATTGAGCTGCTCGTCAGAGACGACATGTTGAAGCCCGATGTGGCGGTGAAGAACGCCAAGGAGTTAATCCTGGAGAGGAAGTGCGACTTTCTTGTGGGGGTCATCAGCAGCGGCGTTCTTCTCGCCGTTTCCGAGTGGTGCAAGGAGAACAAGGTCCTCCTCTGGGGCTGGGATGCCAGGACCCACCATGCCACTCAGGCCAGAGGACACCGCTACCTCTTCCGGAGCTCGGGTGATACCTGGATGAACGGTCATGCTGCTGCCAGCTTTTGGAAAGATCAGCCGTTTACGAAGTGGGGATTCATCAACCAGGATTACTCTTACGGCCGCTCCCAGTTTGAGTCCTTCACGATTGCCATGAAGAAGGCGAAGCCGGGCTTCACGATTGCGACGGAGCAGTGGCCCAAGCTTGGCTCCACTGATTTTACCCCATTCATCACCGCCCTTATGGCGGCTAAGCCAGAGGTACTCTACACAACTCTATGGGGCACCGATGCTATGACCTTCATCAAGCAGGCCAAGGGCTACGGGCTTTTCGACCAGATGAAGGTGTGCGGCCTTTTCTGGGGGATGCCACTTCTCAGACCCATGGGGGGGGAGATGGTAGAAGGGGTTTATTGTATGACTGAGTATCCCTTTGTCTATCCAGGAACTCCAGAAAACAAGGCCTTTATGGATGCCTATAAGAACCGCACCGGTAAGTTCCCTTCCGACTATTCGGTTCTGGGATACAATGCGGCCACTTTTGTGGTTGCCGGGATAGAAAAGGCCGGAACTGTGAAAACGGAGCCTCTGATCGACGCCCTGGAAGGTATTTCCATAAAGACCATAGCCCCGGCGAAGACGATTACCATCCGGAAATGCGACCATCAGGCCGACTACGGCATAGTCATGGGGGTAAGCAAGAAGAGCCCCGACTGGCCATGGTTTGTCCTTGAGGACCAAGTAGTCATCCCCGGCGCCCCGACCATGCGCTCTTGTGAAGAGATTATGGCCGAGCGAGCGGCAGAAAAGAAATAAACCAAGATAGAATTCTGTCTAGGTTTGGCGCGGTGGAGGGGGTTCGCTTCGCCGCGCCAGCAATGAAAAGGAGATCGTCTATGACAGGATGGGTATTAATGTCCCAATTCCTAAGCGGGCTGACCACTGCCATGATATACTTCCTCATCGCTGCCGGGCTTACCCTCATTCTCGGGGTTCTAAAGATTATGAACTTTGCCCAGGGTGGCATTTATATGTTGGGGGCCTATACTTGTTACACCTTCATCAAGCTCTTCGGGGGTACTAACAGCGGCTTCTTGTTGACCCTGATTATCGCCCCGATTGCGGTTGCGGCCTTTTTCAGCATTCTGGAAGTTGTGCTCATGCGGCGCTTCTACGGGAAAGTTCCTCTTTACATGTTATTGCTCACCTATGGGATACTGATTGCCACCTACGATATGGCGCGGATGATTTGGGGCTGGATCATTAAGACTGCCCCTATGCCCCCTATGTTTCGCCGCACGTTAGCAATCTTTGGTCAACCCTTCCCCGCATATAACGTATTTCTTATATTTATGGGCTTCTTCATGTTTTTCCTGATCTGGTTTTTAATCCGCAGGACAGCCTGGGGAAAGAAGATGAGAGCGGCTGCCGATGACCGGGAGATGACGGCTGCTCTGGGGATAAATGTCCCCATAGTGTTCACGAGCGTTTTCGGCTTTGGGGCCTGGATCGCTGCCATGGGTGGGGCTTTAGTGGCCCCCATGGCTGGCATGGCTGCCGATATGGGAATTGATGCCGGTATCACCGCATTTATAGTGGTGGTCATAGGGGGATTGGGCAGCCTACCCGGCGCTTTGCTCGCCGCCTTCATCTGCGGGGAAGTGCTGGCTTTCGGTATCCTCATCCTGCCCGAATTCGCCATAGCCTTTATGTATCTGGTACTGGTCATCGTCCTCATCGTCCGCCCCTGGGGAATATTCGGTAAACCTATAATAATAAAATGAGGCTAAATATGTTGCAGAAAGCTGAAAGAATGTTAACTAACTCCCATATCTGGGTTCTCATAGCAGTAGCCTTTTTTGCTGTCTTCCCCGTTTGGGCTCCTGTGATGTGGAAGCACCTCGCAACTGAGATCTTCATCATCGCCCTGTTCGCTATGAGTCTTAATATGATTCTGGGCCGCGCGGGGCTGCCCTCATTTGGTCATGCCAGCTTTTATTGTGTTGGGGGCTATACCGCTGCCTTGTTTATGATGAAGCTTCACCTTCCCTTCGGCATCGCTATGATTGCTGGCCCGGTGGTGGCTGCCATCTTTGCTGCCGTAATCGGCTACTTCTCCGTTCGCCTCACTGGAATTCACTTCGCCATCCTTACCCTGGGCTTTAGCCAGCTT
>JASEHN010000145.1 GCA_030018715.1 Thermodesulfobacteriota bacterium
AGTTGTCAATTAATTTTACCTATCCTGCCCGTCCCCTTTCTTCTCCTCTTCGATTTTCCGGTAGATCGTCCGGGACGAGATCCCCAGAATTTTTGAGGCCACGTTTTTATCTCCCCGCGAATGGCGCAGGGTTTCTTCGATGACCCGTTTCTCGATGGCCGCGAGAGGGGTTCCCAGAGAAATGGAAATTGTTTTTTCATCCATCAAGCCGGCCTTTTCACCCGCAGGCGATTCGACGGCTTTGAGGATCTCCGGGGGTAGATCCCCGGGAACAATCATTTCCCCTTTGGTCAAAACCACCGCGCGCTCTATGGCGTTCTCCAATTGACGCACGTTCCTGGGCCAGGGATACCGGAGCATAACCTCTAAAGCTTCCTTGGTAAAACCTTTCACATCCTTATTGTTTTTCTTTTTTAATATGTCCAGAAAGTGGTGGGCAAGCAGGGGAATATCTCCGTCCCTTTCCCTGAGGGGCGGGAGAGTAAGGGTGATAACATTCAAACGCGAGTAGAGGTCTTCCCGAAAAAATTTCCTCTCTACGGCCTCCAGCAGGTTAATGTTTGTTGCGGCAACCAGGCGTACATCGGCCCGGATGGTTTTCGTGCCCCCCAGACGTTCGAATTCACCTACCTGCAGGACCCGTAAAAGTTTGACCTGGACGGTAGGGCTGACTTCCCCGATTTCGTCGAGAAAAAGGGTGCCCCCGTTGGCCAGTTCGAACCTTCCTTCCTTGCGGGCAATGGCTCCGGTAAAAGCCCCTCGCTCGTACCCAAAAAGTTCTGCCTCCAGCAGGGTCTCCGGCAGAGCCGCACAGCTCACCTTGATGAAAGGGTGATTTGCTCTGGGGCTTAAATCATGGATGGCCTGGGCAATGACTTCTTTCCCCGTTCCGCTTTCCCCCTGGATGAGCACCGTAGCCGAGCTGGGGGCAACCTGAGCGACTATCTCCAGGATTTCTTTCATGGCCAGACTCCGGCCGACGATTTTTTCGAACTTCTGGAAATCCTTAATCCGCTCCTGGAGCAGGCGATTTTCCAGGACTAGTGATTGTTTCTCGATGGCCTTGCGCACCAGCTTGAGAATCTCCCGGGGCTTGAATGGTTTCTGAATGTAATCAAAGGCTCCGTCTTTCATGGCCGTCACAGCCGTGTCCACGGTTCCGTAACCCGTAATCAGGATTACTTCCACCTCCGGACGGATGGTCTTGGCCACCTTCAGTAATTCCACGCCGTCCATCCTGGGCATTTTCAAATCCGTGAGAACCAGGTGAATAAACTTTTCCCGCAGGATGTCTAAGGCCTCCTCCCCATCGTTGGCCGGGAAAACCAGGAATCCCTCACCTTCCAAAATCTTGGCCAAGGAATCGCGGAAAGGCTTATGATCGTCCACTAAAAGAATATTCTTTCTGTCTGCTGTTTCCACTTTCCTTACCTCGGATTGATGTAATTTTTTTTATTCCCGTAGCTGTCTGCTATTAATTCACACCAGCCCCTTCCCATTGGGGATGGATGAACCGCCAGACAGAGCCGGCAGGCGGATGGTAAAGATCGTCCCTAAATCTAAATAGCTTTTAAGGCTAATGGTCCCTCGATGCTCCTGAATGATGTGGGAGGTGATGGCCAGGCCCAACCCTGTGCCCCCATGCTTGGTGCTGAAAAATGGGGTGAAAACCTGGTCCAGATTTTCTTCCGTAATGCCCTTCCCCGTGTCGGCAATGGAAACTTCAACCTGTCCATCTCGGCATGCTGTAGAGACGGTCAGCTTGCCCCCATCCGGCATGGCCTCGAAGGCATTTTTGACGATGTTCAATAAGGCCTGGCGGAGCTGTTTGGCATCAATCTGCAATGGGGGAAGAACGGTTTTTAAATCCTCGACAATCTCCACGTTGCGGCCAGAGGCTTCTTCCCTGAGGAAAAAAAACAGATCGGCAATCACTTCATTTATGTTTCCCTTCTCCAGCTTCACATTGGGCAGACGGGCGAATTGCAGGTATTCTTCGACCACTTCGAGCAAGTGGTCGATCTCCTTTTTAATCACTCCCAGGAGATTCCGGGCTTCCGCTGTATCCTCTCCGGCAAACCGCCCTAATTCTTCATCCAGAAGCTCGGCGTTCAAGACGATCGTTCCCAGGGGATTCCTGATCTCATGGGCCACGTTCGCCGACATCCGGCCCACAACTGCCAATCGCTCCGCCTGGATGATCTGCTGTTGCAGCCTTTTTTCCGCGGTGACATCCTTGACATACTCCACAACCTCAACCACTTCTCCATTCCGGTCACACAGGGGAAAGGTGTAGAGCTGCAAGTTGCGCTTGGTTCCATCAGCGATTAGGCTGGCCTTTTCCCTAAAAGCCGACTGGCCTGTCCGGAAAGATTCCTCCGCCGGGCAGTTTGGGCAGAGGTCAGAGCGCCCCTGGAACTCCTGGTAACAGATTTTCCCGATAAAGTCCTCCGGGATTTTTTTGTACCAGTTCAAGCTGGTTTTGTTAACCATGGAGATGCGGAAATTCCGATCCACGATAATGATGGCATCTGGGGCTCCGTCGAATAGGGTTTGCAGGCGGTTCTGGCTTTTGACAATCTCCTCTCCCCACTTAACTTTTTCCTCTGCCCGGATGCGCCCCTGATTGATCTTGTGCCCCACGTAAGTTCCGGCCAGCAGGGTGCAAGCCATAATGACCAGCAGCAGAGCCGAATTTTTAAAGCTGGCCCATACCACCTGGGTTACGTCCGAATAAGGAGCTACGATGGCCACAGACCATATCTGCGCATCTATTTGAACAGGGGCGTAGGCAATTAGTTTTCTGATCTTTCCTCGTTCTTCCCGGTGCCAGCCGGAAACATACTCATCCATCCCCGATTTGCCCCGGAGCATCTCTTCTTTCATGATCTGGTTGATACGAGTGTAGTTTATGTTGGGATCCCGCTCCTTCCGGGCGGTAAAAGCATCCTTGCCCAGAAGTTCCGGATCACAGTGGGCGATGAATCTTCCTTCCTGATTGATCATCCATGATCCGCCCGAAGTCCCCGAGCGGATGGGACTTAGGTATTGTTCATTGATTTTGTCCAAATCCAGGCCGCAGCCCAAAACCCCCACGAATTCTGACTCTCGGAAGACCGGGGCCGCGATCAAAATGGACCCTGAATACAAGTGCTCAGGGGCGCTCCTTTCCCCCCCCTTCAGCACCAAGTCAGTCATTACCGGTTTGCCCGTACGCCGGGCTTCTTGCAAGTAGGAACTTGCGCTAAAATCTTTCGCCGACAATTTCTTTAAAATTTGCGGAGGATAGGCTAAAATTACCGTTCCCAGGCGGTTCCCGAGAAAAAGGAAATTGACTTTACCCCCCAAGCTTTCGTAAAGAGACTTCAGGGTTTCTTCTCGGATTGTCCCCGGCTTTCCTTCTTGAAGGTTTTTGACCTCAGGAAGATGGGCCAGAAGAGTGGTTATCTCCCGGATGTCTGCCAGGAAATTTTCTATTCCCCGGGCTGCCTGTCTGGCCAGCATCAACTGCTGTTTGTTAAACTGCGTGGCTATGGCCTTCTCCGCAGAATGATAGCTATAGACCCCAATGGCCACCAGGCCGCCGATGATCAGGCAGGTGACCCCCCAGATTACGGGCATAAGGGGAAGATGGTAGCGCTTCATCCGCTCTTCTAAAAAATGGATTAGGGAATCTTTAGCCATTGGCTTATTATACCGAAGATGCTTCCCCAAGTCAAAGAAGGCCGATATTCTTTTTACTTGCCTCCCATCGCGGTTTCACCCTATAATTATTTAAAGGTTTCACCATATTATGTGATTCTTGCAGGCCCCGTAAAAGCCATGCGCATCGGCACCAAACTCATCATGGGGTTCATTCCCTTGGCCATCCTTACGGCTATGGTCGCCCAAGTTTTGTACATCAACTCCAGATGGATCAGTGAAAGTTCACAGATGGTCAGGGAGGTTTACCAGAACTATGGCCATATCCTGGAGATGCGCCAGCATGAGAAGAGTTACTTTTTTTACCGGGAAAAATTCTACCTCTACCGCCTCAAGGATCTCTCCGGGCGAATAAGCGAATTTTTCTCCAAACAGAAACAGAAGAGCGGGGAAACGGAAATGATTCGGGGCTTCGATAACGCCCGGGAGATCCTCTCCCGTTATCAGGGTTTAATCGACCAGCTCCTAACTTCCGGCGAAGGGCCGAAGGCCGAACAAAGCCTTACCGAGATGACCAACCTTGGCCGTCAACTGGAACGTCTGGCTGAGCAGATGGTCAACGTGGCCTGGATCCCCATTCAGGTGGGCTCCCAGAAAGCCCGGACCTATTCCCTGATCTTCGCGATCCAGGCAGCCCTGATCGGAGCCGTTTTAGCGTTCTACCTCTCGCAGCTTTTAGTCAAACCCATCCAGCACCTTGTCCGCGGCACCAAGAAAGTAGCTGATGGAGACTTCACTCAGCGTGTTCGAGCGCGCTCCCGCGACGAAATCGGGGAGCTGGCCGAATCTTTCAACCGGATGGTCATCTCCCTGGAGCAGGGACAGGCCTCGCTGCTGCAATCCAGTCAGGAACTCCGCAAGACTAAAGAGACTCTGGAGAATATCGTGCAGAGTACGGTGGACGCCATCGTGGCTACTGACCCGAAAGGCCTGATCACGTTTGCCAACCGCAGCATGCAGGAGATGCTTTTCGGCCAGGCCGGCCAGGAGGAAAAACTTTTAGGAGTCCCGATGGCCCGGCTGTATTCCGGAGGGCTGCCCGAGGCGAAAAAGATCATGGCCAGCTTAAAGGAACGGGGGAGGCTGCTGAATTATGAAACGACCCTCGTCAGCAATGGACGGTTGATTCCCATTCTCACCTCGGCTTCGCTGCTCAAGGACGAACGGGGAGCGGTGCTCGGCACCCTGGGCGTGATTAAAGACCTTACCGAAAAGAAGAAACTCGAGGAAGACCTGAAAAAGGCCCAGGCCGAACTGGGCCACAAAGAAAGGCTGGCAACCATCGGAAGATTGGCCTCGGGTGTTGCCCACGAAATGAACGATCCGCTAACCTCGGTCCTGACTTTTTCGAACCTCCTCCGGGAAGAAACAAAGGAAGGGGAGGCCAGCCGGGAGAGCCTGGACATCATTATTAAAGAGGCCACACGAGCCCGGAGGATCATCGCGGATCTTCTTTCCTTCTCCAGGGAAGCCAAGCCGGCACTGGAATGGATTGACCTGAATGATGTGCTCAACATGAGCCGCCTTCTACTGGAAAAACAGGGAACCCTGGGAAAGATTGCTGTCCAAATCAACCTGGCCAAGGAGCTCCCCTTGGTTCGGGCGGATGCGGGTCAGTTGCAACAGGTTTTTACGAACATTCTCCTAAATGCCATACAAGGTCTGGATGCTTTGGATGCGCCGGCTAAAAATTCCGGCGCGCCTTCCCGCGAGAAAAAACTTGTCATAAGCTCCCAATTCTTTGAAGGCCGGGAAGAATCGCTTTTCGCCCATCGTCCCCTTGCCGGGCCTTTTATCCGCGTGGTCATCGAAGACAACGGAAGCGGCATTGCCCCGGAAAACCTGACTAAGGTCTTCGATCCCTTTTTCACGACCAAGCGCACCGGAGATGGCACGGGATTGGGCCTGTACATCGTCTCGGGCATTCTGAAAAACTACGGAGCTCAATACAGCCTGGATAGCCAGGAGGGTAAAGGAACAACTTTCACCGTCGATTTCCCCCTCTTCGAAAGCGGAAAAAATTGAAATGGAACATTCCAGTAAAATATTGATCGTCGACGACCAGGTGAACACCTGTAAATCCCTTCAGGCCATCCTGAAGAAAAGCGGATACCCTTCCGAATACACCCTGCGGGCCGAGGACGCCCTGAAACTGGTGCAGGCCGAGCATTTCGACATCGTTATCACCGACATAAGAATGCCTGGGATGGACGGGATTCAACTCCTGGAAGAACTGAAAAAAAACCAGCCCCACCTGGTGGTCATTATGATCACCGGCTATGCCACCATCAAGAGCGCCGTCGAATCGATTCAAAAGGGCGCCTATGATTATCTGCCCAAACCCTTCACCCCCGATGAAGTCCGCGTGATCATCGAGCGAGCTGCCGAACACAGCCGTTTGGAGTCTGAAAACATCTTGCTGCGCCGGCAACTGCAATCTCAAAAATCTTTCGAGAACATCATCGGCAACAGCGCTCCCCTGCAGCGGGTCTTCGAAATGGTCCAGAAAGTTGCCGGAGGGGACAGCAACATCCTGCTCACCGGGGAAACCGGCACGGGCAAAGAGCTGATGGCCAAAGCCATCCACGATCTCAGCCGCCGGCGCGAGAAGCTCTTTCAGCCCATCAACTGCGGCTCCCTGGCCGAAGGAGTTTTAGAGAGCGAACTGTTTGGACACGTGAAGGGAGCCTTTACCGGGGCCGTAGCCACCCGTAAGGGTTTAATCGAAGTGGCTGATGGGGGCACGATTTTCTTAGATGAGATCGCCGAGACCAGTCCGGCCTTTCAGGTCAAGTTGCTCCGGGTCATCCAGGAGAGGGAGTTTATGCGCGTGGGGGACACCAACCCCATTCACTTGGACATCCGGGTCATCGCCGCCACCAACCGGGACCTGGAAAAAGCCGTGGAGCGCAAGGAGTTCCGCCAGGACCTTTATTATCGCCTGAAGGGCATCGCCATTCACCTGCCGCCGCTTAGGGAGCGCCCCAACGACATCCCTCTCTTAGCCTTACATTTCCTGGAAAAATACCGGGGTGAACGGCAAGTGGAGCGCCTTGATCCGCAGGCCCTCAAGGCCCTCCAGGCCTACAAATGGCCGGGAAACATCCGCGAGCTGGAGAATGTCATCGAATACGCCCTTTCCATGGCCGAGGAAGATACGATTAAAATAACCGACCTCCCCCCCGAATTTTTAACGCGGGTGGCCGACCGGGCTACGGCCCGGGAGAGCTGGATGAGCTCTCCTTTTAGCCAGGCCAAGGATGAGTTCGAGAAGTTCTATATCACCCACATCCTCAAAGAGAGCAACTGGAACATCTCTGAAGCCTCGCGCAAAGCCCAGATGTTTCGCCAGAACCTGCAGCAGAAAATCCGCAAATACGGGATTAAGGTAGAAGAGGAAAAGGAAGGGAAATAAGAACGAGAATACAGAATTCAGAAGTCAGGAGCCGGAAGAAAAAATTTTTTAATTGATTATTGAGTCGAGTAGACCGGTTTCTCCCGATATTACAGGTTGAGGTTTGTTTTC
>JASEHN010000146.1 GCA_030018715.1 Thermodesulfobacteriota bacterium
CTTCCACAAACGCGCAACCTAAAAGGTTGCGGCTACAATTCGCGCATTTTTTGGGGTAATGAAAGACATTTCATTCCATAGGAGGTATTGGATAATGAAGAAAATGATGTGGATTCTTTTGCTGACTTTGGCCCTAAGCTGTTCTTTCGCCTCGTTTGCTTTTGCAGCTGAACCCCTGGGCCAAGAAGCGAAGAAGTTTATCGGCCTGACCTGCGGCCTGGTTATAGCTATTGCCGCCTTAGGTGGAGCAATAGGGCAGGGAATTGCTATTTCCAAAGGCCTGGAGGGCATTGCCCGCAATCCAGAAGCCCAGCCCAAGATTTTCATTCCCATGATCTTAGGACTGGCCTTGATCGAATCGCTGGTGATTTACGCCCTGGTTATATCCATCATGCTTTATGGCAAACTTTAATCCCTGAGTCCTTGGGCCCACGGCAGATACGAATTAAGGTCTTGCCAGGGAAGTCCGGCCAGGCCCGTTTCCGTTTATTTCTTAGGCTGCGGGGAATAAGCGGGAATCAAACGGCCCGAGGGTTATTGTAAGGAGGCTTTCTGAAAGGAAGAGGCCCAAAGTTTTTTTACGCTGAGGCGGACCTGGACGCCCTGAAGGTAGCTGAAAGGAAGGAATAAGATGGACACCAGTGTTCTTTACAATATTTTCCCCCAGGAAGCTTTCGGAGCGTTCATTGCCGTCTACTTCTACCTCACCGGCCTGAGCGCCGGCTCCTTCGTTCTCTCCACCATGGCTTTCGTCTTCGGGATGGATAAGTACAAACCCATCGGAAAGATCGGGGTCATTTTGGCAACCATGTTTTTGGTCATGGCCCCGCTGACTTTGATCGTACATGTAGGCCAGCCTTTGAAGTCCTGGCACCTCTTTGTTTACCTGAACATCACCTCGCCGATCACCTGGGGATCTTTCCTCCTGACTCTTTACCCCATCAACTGCCTGATCTACGCCTGGTTTATGTTCAGGGAAAACCTGAAAATGACCCGCTTATTCGGGACCATCGGGATTCCCCTGGCCATTTTCGTCCATGGCTACACCGGATTTATCCTGGCCTTGGGCAAAGCCCGGGCTCTTTGGAATTCAGCTTTAATGCCCTTCCTTTTCCTGGTTTCGGCCATGGTCTCGGGTATTGCCCTGATGATCCTCATATCCCTGGTAAAGGATAAGTTCTTCTCCAAAGAAAAAGTAATCAACCGGGACCTCATTTTCGGCCTGGGGAACTTTCTGGCAGCCATGATCCTCATCGACATTTTCCTGGTCTTGAGTGATGTGCTTGTCTTACTGGTCTCCCATACGGATGCCCAGGAGGTGGCCTATCTGCTTTTGTATGGAAAATTTAGCTTCCATTTTATCTGGGTGGAAAATATTTTAGGCAAGATCATTCCGGCTATTATCCTGTTAGTTCCCCGCCTGCGCAACTTGACCACTGTAACCTTAGCCTCCATCCTGGTCGTCATCGGTATTTTCTTTATGCGGTTAACGGTCGTTTTGGGCGGTGAGTTTCTGCCCCTGGTTTGAAGCTCGAGGAGTTTTTCATGACGAAGATTACCAGACGGGATTTTCTGAAGTTGGGGTTCACCAGCGCTGCGGTAGCCAGTCTTGGGGGGTCTTTAACGGGTTGTTTCAGTCCTCCTCCGGAGTCAGCCAGGAGGATCGCGCGCACTGCCGGGAAGCCCGTAATCATTGCCAGCACCTGCCTGCTCTGCCCTGCCGGGTGCGGAATTTTGGGAGAAGTCGCCGATGGCCGGCTGATTAAAATTGTTGGAAATCCCAAGCACCCCAACAATCGGGGGAAGATATGCTCCCGGGGCCATGCGGGCGTGAACACCCTTTACGATCCTGACCGCCTGCTCTATCCTTTAAAACGTACGGGGGCGCGGGGGGAGGGCCGGTGGACCAGGATTACCTGGGATCAGGCCATGGATGAGATTGCCAAAAGGCTCACCTCACTGAGCAGTACCGGAAAGACAGAAGCATTCTGGGTGGAGATGGGCGCCCCGGGCTCCCGAGAGCTTTTAGCGTTGAATTTTCTCAAGGAATTCGGTTCGCCATCGGTCTTTCCGGAAAGCAGTTTTTCTGATCCTAATAGAGCCGCCGGCCAGGCGTTCACCTGGGGAGCGGAAACCGTGGTCGGCGACGTGGCCAGATCCCGCTTCATTCTCAATTTCGGGGCTAATCCTTACGAGGATCATGAACAGTACATCTGCCTGGCCCAGCGCATAGTCGAAGGGCGTATGGCCAATGCGGCCAAGCTGGTCACCTTGGACGTGCGTCTCTCCAACACGGCCGGGAAGAGCAATGAATGGATTCCCGTAAATCCCGGGACTGATGGAATCATTGCCCTGGCCATGGTCCAGCACATCCTCCAGCATGGTCTTCATAACAAAGACTTTCTGAGCCGCTGGACTAATTTTCCCCTGCCCAAGCTCATTGAGCACCTTGCCCAATATACACCCGAACAGGCTGAAAAAATAAGCGGGGTCAAAGCAGCGGACATCCGGCGCATGGCTACGGAATTCGCCCAGGCCAATCCGGCTGTCGCTTTAACAGGGCGGGGAGTAAGCGGCCACCAGAACGGAGTTCTTAACGAAAGATGCATCGCTCTCCTTAACGCCGTTGTCGGCAACATTGATGTCCCGGGGGGGTGTTGCCTGCCCCGGACCATGGACCTGGGTGAGCCAAAGTTAAAAAGCGCTTTTGTTTCTTCCTCCCGGGCTTTCGCCGAGCTGAAAGAAAGGAAGGCCAAAGCAGAATTTTATTTTTCCTACATGGGCAACCCGGCCTATGCCAACCCCGGCACAACCGAAATTCTGCAAATTCTCCAGGATGAAAAACGACTTCCCTTCATCGTGGTGGCCGACACGCATCTTACCGAGACTGGAGCCCTGGCCGACCTTCTGCTGCCCATGGCCTCTTACCTGGAGAGCTGGAATTTAGAATCCCGTCCGGCCATGGAACTTATCCCCTTCGTCAGCATCCGGCAGCCGATGGTTCCTCCGCTGGGCAAGTCCAGATCCATCGGGGACACCTTCCTTGAGCTGGCCAGACGCATAGGCGGCAATTGCCATAAAACCTTCCCTTACGCGAGTTCCGAGGATTTTATCGGGAGGGCAGCCGGGCGAATCGAAGGGCTCTCCAAGGCCGGGGGAATCGAACTTCTGAAAAAGGAAGGAGTATGGTTCGACCGCGCAGCCAAACCGGTTTACCGCTCATACGCAAAGAAGGGCTTTGCCACTCCTTCAGGAAAGTTTGAAGTTTTTTCAAAACCGCTTCAGGGACAGGGCTTACCCGCTCTTCCGACGTATGTACCCATTAAGGCCCATCAGGGTATCAAAGAGGAGGAGTTGATCCTAACCGTTAACCGGGCCAATGTCATGACCCCGCGCTTAGCCAACGCCAAATGGCTTGCCGAGATTCTGCATGACAACCCCTTGTGGATCAATCCGAAGACTGCCCAAGCCCGGGGAATTCGCGACGGAGACCGGGTTAATATCTCATCCAAAGCCGGGAGTCTAACGGTGCGAGTTCGTTTTTCCCAGGGCGTTCATCCCCGTGTGGTAACCTTGACAGAAGGCCTGGGGCATTGGGAATTGGGAAAGATCGCCCGGGCCAAGAAAGAAAAAAGCAGCGATTTCGATACACAGTTACTCTGGTGGGAGAAACAGGGGAACGGAGTAAACCCCAGCGCCCTGATCGCGGCGGATTTCGACCCGTTAGCCGGCGGGATCGCCTGGAATGATACCAGAGTGACGTTGACAAAAATTTAAATCGAAGAGAACCTGAAGGGAGTTCAGAAGACTGATCATGAAAATTCCGTCGTTACCCAAACTATCCAGACGAACCTGGGCGTTGATCATCACCATCATCCTGATCCTGGCGGCCATTCCGGGTTTGGGATTGGTGCGGTTTACCACTTCCCACTCGTTTTTCTGCCTGAGCTGCCACCAAAATCAGGAACCCACCGTGAGATGGCTTCCCTCCCGCATGCATCCGGCATCGGTTACTTGCACGGATTGCCATATACCCCCCGGAGAAATCCTCCCTGGCAAGTTTTCCGCCAGTGATGACCTGATGAACCAAAACTGCCTGCGTTGCCATTCTACCATTCTTAAGAAGGGGCAACCCAGCCTGGATAACGTGCGGATCGTTAAAATCTCGCATAAGGCACATGCCGAGAAAAAAGTTTCATGCATCGATTGCCATCGCAACATCGAGCACGATTCCATCACTCCCCGGACCAATCGGCCGCAGATGGAGACCTGTTATCAATGTCACCAGGCCCATCCCCGCACCCAGGCCTGTGATCATTGCCACCCGATTAACCTGGTCTATTCCAAAAAAGGGGGGAAACCCTGATATGTCGGAATGGTACTTAGTTACAAAAACCGGCAGCCTCGGCAGGGAAAGAAGCTCAAGATTCATCCCGCAATCTGCAATCTGAAATAATTGTAACAATTTAGCGTTTTGATCCGCCTCAGGCGGACCAGATCCGCCTCAGGCGGACCTCCCGACCTCCCTTTGGCAAAGGGAGGAGAGGTTTTTTATTGGAATTCGATAAAAGATTCAGCCTTTTCCCATTTGATCTTTATACCAGGGGGATGAAGGGGGATTTGACAGCTTTTCAAGTGGCTAAACTGTTACAAATAATTTACTTCCTCCCTTCCTTTTGCTATCATTCAAAAAAAGCATTTACCGCGGATTTTCTTCCGGAGGTTTTCCATGCGTTCGATCTTTGTCGGGTCCACAGGCGGCGAACCCGGCCAGACCCTGGCTACGTGGGCCCTGGCCATAAAGCTGAAAGCAAACGGTTATAAAGTGGGGTTCTTCAAACCCTATGGACTGCTGCCGGATCTCAGCCCTTCTGTTTATGGGGGAGTCTGCGACTCGGATGTTTCCCTCATAAAAGAGGTGCTGGGTCTCACAGAAAAAGAAGAAATGCTCTGCCCGGTGATGCTTACGGAAAATTTAATCGCGGAAGTCTCCGGCAGCCATGAAGACCGGTTGATCGAAAAGATCAAACAAGCGTTTCAGGATATCTCTTTAAATAAAGATGTTGTCTTGATCATGGGAGCGAAAGAGATCTTCTTCGGAGGAGGATTTTCCGGACTTTCAGACAGTCTGCTGGTCAAGTTGTTCGACGCCTCCGTGCTATTAGTGGACCGCTACCAGCGGGATAACATGACCCTTTACTCCCTTCTCTCCCTTAACTCCTTTCTCGACGGCCGGGTGAAAACGGCGCTCCTCAACCATATTCCCCCGGATAAAATGGACCATGTCAGGACCAAAGTGATTCCTTTCCTAAAAGACAAGGGGTTGAAATCCATAGTTGCCGTCCCTGAGAGCCCCATCTTAGCTGCCTTAACCGTCTCCACCCTTGCCGAGTTGCTCGAAGGCCAGGTTCTCTGTTGCCCGGAGCTTGGCGGAAATTTAATTCAAACTTTCACCATCGGGGCCAAATACCTGGAGGGCCCTCTAACGATTTTCAAACAGGTCTATAACAAAATCATCCTGGTCGGCCTGGAAGAGAAGGGTGAGGAGAAATCGATGGTCAGCGGGATCATCCTAACGGGGGGAAAACCCCCGGGCGATATGGTCCTGCGGGTGGCCCGGGAGCGCTCGCTCCCTTTAATTCTGACCCGGGCAGATACTTTTCAGATTATGGAACGGCTGGAGAAAGCGAAGCCATCCTTAAGTATAAGAGACGAATTTAAGGTTCGCAGATTCCTGGAGCTCATCGGTCAGGAAACAGAATCAGACCGGTGGGTGGAAGCTTTGCTTTAAGAAAAAACCAAAAGCGCAAGAGCGTAAGGCGTTTAAACGGTTCCCGCCCTTGCGGCTTGTGCTCTCACCATTTATTATGCCCTGGATTCAGCGCATCAATCACATGTCTCCAAGCGAAAAAGAGGGGCTTTACCGGCTACTCATCCCCCCTTCTCTTTTTAAGCGTTTTCAAATCAATCCATTGACCTTCACCGACTATGCCGGCAACCGGCTGGTCCGCTTTTACTGTCCGGAAAGAGAAGAGACGGTAATGGTGGAGATGAAGCGAAAGCCCGATGATCCGGACCCCCTCTACTCCATCCAGGTATCCGACGCTGTGGACTTCAGCCAGCTCATCTGGGACTTTCTGGTAGTCAACGATCCGGACAGTGAACGCTTCAATATCGACATCGATGCTGAAGGGAAGGATACGCTCTGGGGACGGGCTTCCCGCAACCTAACTGAAGAGGAACGAGCCTTGCGTGCCGGCCTATCCCCGGGGCAGATCCGCAGGGGATTGGGATTAACCCGGGAAGTTATTTGCGGTCTGGAATATTTTGCCAAAATATTGGACATCAAGACTATCAGCCTGGAGGCTCTTTTCTACCACAACGCCATCATTTATGAGCGCTGCGGTTTCACCTACTTCGAAGGTTTCAAACGCATGCAGCGCATCCATCAGGCTTTCCAGCCCGGCGGGCAACTTTTCCAAAAGCTCGACGCCTCGAGCCCTTTCCGGCAGCCGGGCTTCGAAAAAACCGTCCGCAGCCGCTCCTGGGCCATCCATGACGGAGTAGTCAGCGAGCTTGATGACGACCTTCTGGACGAAGGCTGGTTCTCTCCCAAAATGTACCTGATGGTGGGCAAGCCCCGCTTGGTTTGCACCTTCCCCGATGCTGTTTATTGAAACCCTTAGCCAATGAAAGGGTCTCCGCCCCATGTTCAGCAAAATTCTTTTTGATTTAAAATACCGGGAACTAAACCTGGTAAGAGGTGTCTTTGCCGTTTATGCCATTGGCTTTTTATACGGGACTAAAAACCATATCGAGGATATTTTGCTGGATGGTTTACTGGGATACACCTATGTTCCCCTTCCTGTAAATATTTATTGGACTCTATTAACGCTTCTGGATCCTTTGGCGATAATTCTGCTCATCTTTCTTCCCTTTTGGGGAGTGGCCCTTTCCGTATGGATAATGGCTACGGATATTGCGGTCAATGTCTCCGTTACTTTGTATTATTATTTACAAACCGGTCTATTATCGAATGGCCGGTTGTGCCTGCAGCTCGCTTTTGGGTTGTTTGTTTTTATTACAGCTCCCATCGCCAGGAAAAGAATAAAAGGAGCTCAGAAGTTCCTTGCCCACCTTCACTTTTGAATAAATTGATGAATTCACAGTGATAGACGAAGCCCGGACGGG
>JASEHN010000147.1 GCA_030018715.1 Thermodesulfobacteriota bacterium
ATCCGCCTGAGGCGGACTAAAGTTGAAAAAGGAAATTCCTATACAATCAAGTTAAAAGGAAAGATTCCCTGATCGTTCAGAGTTCCTATCTTCTCCGCCTTAACACCTATGTTCAAAAATATTTATTATGGTTGGTGGGTCGTTCTCTCTTGCTTCCTGATCAGTCTCTATGTGGGCAGCATTACCTTTTTTGGCTTCACGGCCTTTTTCGAGCCGCTGGTAAAGGAGTTTGGCTGGAGTTATACCCAAATCTCGTTGGGGGCCAGCTTGCGCGGCTTGGAAATGGGGATTTTCGCTTTTCCCATCGGTTTCCTCGTCGATCGCTATGGTTCAAGAAAGCTTATCTTCAGCGGAGTGATCGCGTCCGGCTTTGGGCTCATCCTGCTCAGTTTTACCCAATCCCTGGCCATGTTTTACGGTTCTATTCTTCTCCTGGGCTTGGGAGCGGGTGGGTGTACCATCGTCGTCACCATGTCCGCTGTGGCCAACTGGTTTGATAAAAATGTAGGTAAAGCCTTCGGTGTTATGGCCTCAGGATTTGGCGCCAGTGGATTGATTGTCCCCATCATTGTCTGGCTCATTGAGGTTTATCAGTGGAGGGCTACATTGATGATCCTCGGATTGGGGATGTGGATTCTGGGAATCCCCTTATCATTCGTCATCCGTAACAAAGCAGTACAGGACGGTGGTCTTGCCGAGGGCAAGTCAGCAGACAAGGCACCTTTTCAAGATAAAATTCAATACAAGAAAGCGGACCTTCCCTTCCGGCAGGTGCTTAAGAATAAATCCTTTTTGTATTTAAACATTGTGGAAGCAGTCCGGATGATGACCGTTTTGGCAGTGGTCACCCACATCATGCCTTATCTCGGCAGCTTGGGGGTTTCCCGAACTACGGCTGGGCTGGTGGCAGCCGCCATCCCTCTCTCCAGCATCATCGGTCGCCTTGGCTTTGGGTGGTTGGGTGACATATTCACTAAAAGATACGTGATGGCCCTGGCTTTCTCCCTTATGGGAGTAGGAACGATCATCTTATGTTTTTTGCAAATGAAATGGATGATCTTTCCTTTTCTTCTTATTTTCCCACCAAGCTTTGGGGGGACCATGGTTCTGAGGGGAGCCATTTTGAGGGAATACTTTGGCAAAGAGTCTTTTGGCAAGATGATCGGAATGGTAATGAGTTCGGCCTCCATCGGAGGAACTATCGGTCCTACTTTAGCCGGATGGGTATTTGATTCCATGGGGAGTTATCTTCTCGCCTGGGTAGTCTTTTCCGGCCTCGTTGGTCTGGCCACTTTGCTGGTCTTGCGAATTAAACCCATACCAACGTCATAAGAAGTAGGGAAAAAGCAATTCTTTCCGGCGTGTCTGACAAAACCTTCGGAAGCGCTGGCTGGCTTAGAGAAAGCAGGTAATATTGCTTGGTTATTTACTAATTTTAGGGGCCCTGATCCTGGGCCTGGCAGCGGGTTATGATCTCCCCCAGATTGCCACTTACTTCCTTCATGACCTTCTTGAACGGGAAACCCTGCAACTATTGGGGGTAGTAACCCTAATCGAGATGCTCACCATCTTCCTGGAACTCACCGGAAGCCTTCAAAGAATCCTGGCCTCCCTACGCAGGATCTTCGAAAATTCTGGTGTGCTGATTGCTCTTGTTCCTTCGCTACTGGGGCTTTTTCCTGTTCCAGGCGGAGCTATGCTTTCGGCCCCTATGGTAGGAATCTACGGGGACGAGATCGGCTTCAGGGCCAACCGCAAATCTACCATCAATCTATTCTTTCGGCACATATGGGACCAGGTCTTTCCTTTTAAGCCCCATTTGATTCTGGCAGCCACTGTGGTTAACATCCCTCTCTTTACCCTTATCGGCTGGCACCTTCCGGTCACCCTGGCTAGCGCTCTGGTTGGCTTTTGGTACCTAATCGGTCGCGACCCCAGGATGAAATCACTCATTCCCCCCAACCAAGAGGATCCCCATGGAGGACGTCCCCTTTTGGTCGAAGTGGCCCCCTTGGTAATTCCGCTCGTTCTAGCGCTGGGGTTCAGTATCGACTTTGTTTATGCCATGGCCACCGGGCTAATCTTCGGGCTGCTGACTCAAAAGGTTTCGGGCAGCATGCTAAAAAAATGGTTCTCAAAGGAATCCGCCCCCAGCTCCTTTTTATTCTAGCTGCAGTCATGATTTTTAAAACCCTCCTGGAAAATTCTGGCCTTATTAAGGTATTGGCCCACATCCTCCCCGGTTATGGCATCCCCGTGGGAATTCTGGCCTTCGCCCTGCCTCTGATCATTAGTTTTGCAACCGGGATAGAGTTAGTAGCCGTAGGAATGGTATTCCCCTGGTGCTTGGCTTGATTCCCCAAGGAACACCCGTACTGCCTTACATTATCATCATGATGACAGCCAACGCCATCGGGCAAACCCATTCTCCAGTGCACATCTGCATGGTGGTTGGAAATGAGTATTTCGGCGCCAGTCTGGGGCGGGTTATCCGGATGAGCCTTATCCCTCAGGGATTCCGGCTGGCTGCAGCTCTGCTCTTTGCTTGGGCCTTAGCCATCTTCCTGTCCCGCTGATCAGGGCAGCGGGACACTCTTCTTTAACGCACTCTGCACTCCTCAGAACAGACCCGGCTGAAAGGAGGGGGCATGGAAATAATTATCGGATTCATCGACCTCGGGGCCATGGGAAAGCCCATGGCTTCGAACCTGATTAAAAAGGGGGGTTCTCTCCGGGTATATGACCTCGTCGAGGAAAAGATGAAACCGCTTATATTCCAGAGAGCTCTATCCTGCGGATCATCCCGCGAGGTGGCCGCAGCCCTGAGCACCAAAGGGGTCGCCCCTCTTATTCATGGTTGAAAGCGCACAGTAGGCACAACTTTTCACCAGGCTTTCACCTCAGCAAATTACATTCTTGCCATTTCCTGGTGATTTTTCTCTTGCTGAACCGGAACATGCTAATCCGGATATTAGTAGAGTTATGGTACAAAAGGCATTATGGGATCTTCAGCGTGACAAAAAATTGCCGTGCATAGGCCGTGGCCCGGAACCCCTGGGCGAAGAAGGGGAATACCCTCAATTAGGGTGTTTTGTTATCGGTACTGGCATCCTTTGCCGAGCCTCCCCCTTCTATTTCCTGTTTTTTTAGGATGAGCTCATCTTTGTGCTTGCTCACATGATAACCGGCCACTCCCCCCATCCCGGCTAAAAAAGCATACGGCAACACCGCGCAACCGGACAGGGAAAAAAGACCAACAGCCATGACTATTCTGCATATTATTCTTCTCCTTACAAACATCCTTTTACCCCTCTCACTCTGCCTCTCCCCCCACAGAGGGAGAGACATGAGATTCACTTTCCACCTTAAATAGTTAAATATCCTCCATCAACGGGAATAATGGCGCCAGTGACGTATCGCGATGCCTCGGAGGCAAGGTAAACTGTGGCTCCTTTCAATTCATCCCCTTCGCCAAACCTTCCCATGGGGATATGACTGAGTAATTTCTTTCCATGATATTCTATAACCCACTGGCTCATGTCTGTCGGGAACCAGCCGGGCGCAATGGCATTCACGCGAATGTTATGCTTGGCCCATTTAGCTGCCAGGTCTTTGGTAAAGGCGATCAACGCTCCTTTGCTGGCGCTGTAGGCGATGGCATCAGCGGCCTCGGATTCTGTCCCGACGATCCCCATAATGGAAGCGATATTGATGATGCTCCCGCTTTTCTGCCGGATCATCGCTCGACCGGCAATTTGAGAAAAGAGGAAAACGCCCGTCATGTTCGTCTCCATTACTTTTTGCCATCCTTCCAGCGGGTAATCTTCCGGGGGAGCCCCCCAATTGGTCCCTGAGTTGTTTACCAGGATATCCACCCGCCCGAATTCTGTGAGGGTTTTATCAACAACGTCCTGGATGTCCTTTAATAATTTCACGTCACACTTTAAGGCCAAGGCTTTCACGCCCAATAAAGAGAACTTTTCCGCCGCCCTCTGGCAGTTCTCTTTTTTCCGTGAACACAGCACTACGTTCGCCCCGGCTTCGGCCAAACCTTCAGCCATTTTCAAACCAATCCCTTTTCCTCCGCCCGTCACGATGGCGGTTTTCCCGCTTAAATCAAACATATCTTTTACATTCATTTTCCCACCCCTATTTTAAAATCATCAGTACGCAGATTTTTGCTGATTTTCAAAAAAAAAGATTTTATGGAAAATTTCTCTTTTTATAAATCGTGTAAATCTGCGTTCATCCGCATCCAAACTGGTTTTTGAATTTTTTCAAACAAAGCGAATGATCCTTGCCTCTGTCCTCTGATCCAAACGATGGATCCCTTCTTTCTTAGCTATCGTTAAAGCTTCCTCATACTCTGCCTGGCTGATCCTGCGATTCAAGAAATGGTGTTTGGGGGCTTCTCCACAAGGACGGTATTGGGCCATAACATTGACATAAGTAGTGGTGGAAATCTCCCGGGACAGGAAGCGCATTGCTTCCCGCGTCCCGGCCAATCCGCCTGGTAAAATTAGGTGCCGGATTAAAATCCCGCGCTGGGCAATGCCCCGCTGGTCGATTATTAAATCCCCCACCTGCCGGTGCATTTCTTTGATCGCGGCTTTCGCCCTTTCCGGGTAATCTTTCGCCCGGCAGAACTGATCAGCCGCTTCCCCGTCCATGAATTTTAAGTCCGGCATGTAAATGTCGAACACACCATTAAGCAATTTAAGGGTTTCTATCGAATCATACCCACCAGTGTTATAGACCAACGGGATCCTCAATCCCCCGGCGATAGCTGCGGGCAAAGCCGCCAGGATTTGGGCCACCACATGTGAAGGGGTTACGAAGTTGATGTTATGGCAGCCGATTTCTTGCAGACTGAGCATGATTTTAGCCAGATGGTCAGGGGTAATTTCCCGGCCTTCGCCCAGATGGCTGATCTCGTAATTCTGACAGAAAAGGCAAAGAAGGTTGCAGTGCGTGAAAAAAATCGTCCCGGACCCCCGGGAACCTACCAAGGGATCCTCTTCGCCGAAATGAGGGCTATAACTGGAGACGACGGCCTTAACTCCCGTGCGGCAATATCCCTTTTCATCAACACTCCGGTCCACCCCGCATTCCCGCGGGCAAAGCCGACAGGACTTTAATATTTCCCAGGCTTCAGACACTCGATCTTTCAATGCCCCGTCTTCGTAGAGACTTAAATAAGCCGGGCGGAAATTTTTCTCTTCTTTCCGGACCATCTATTCCCTTTTCTTTTCTAACAAGGATTTCAGCGTTTCCGTCGGATGGTACTGGCTCCCCCTTCCCTTTCCAGAAATGGTGAAATAGCCCTGTTTGGCCAGTTCCCGCATTAAGCTTATGGCTTTTTCTCTGGGGATAGACTCGGGTTGTTTTAAGTCGGCAAAAGTAAAGAACCCCTTTTTCTCTAAAGCCTCCTTAACCCATTCTAAACCTGGAAAGGAAACAGCTTGATTTTCAGGCTCTAAAACGCGATAAACCTTTCCGTGTTTTTTAAGCGGCTGCACGATTCCTTTGTTGACCATTTCTCTGATCTCGATGTAGGCTGCGTCCCGGCTCACTCCCAATTTCTGGTAATCCGCGCTGCTGAAGATCATGCCGTGAACTCTGGCGTAGGCCAGGATCCGCTTCTGCCTCGGATTCAGGCCATAATCCCTAAAAAATTGCAGCCAGGCCAGCGTGCTTTCCTCCATGATCGGGGTGTTCCTGAATATAAGAGAGAAAATATTCTCATCTTCTTTCATCTCCGGGGGATTCAAGCCGTGCCGCTCCATCTCCTGAAAAATCCGGGGAAGGCCTTCTCCCAATGCCCTCATCATCCCCCGATCAGTCAGAACGCGGGCGATCAAAGGATTTCTGGAATAATGGGCCCTTTCCTGATGTAGGAGTTGCTGTATTTTCACGGGTCCGGGAAGCCTGCCCGGGCTGCGCACCTCGAGGCGATCGTCGAACATCCAGACTTCGATTGCGCTCCCTTCCAGGCTGTAATTTCTATGGGCAATAGCGTTGATAAGCGCCTCGCGCAAGGCGAAAGCTGGGTATTCGAATTTCTCCTGGAAAAAGAGGTCGCGCAGCACAACCTTTTCTTTGATGAGGCCGCCAATAAACTTATCCATCTCGTCAATTAACTTGAGAATCGGGCCTTCCAGCCGTACCCGTTCGGCAACATTGTACTCACTCCCGACTCCTCTCTCGTTTCCCTCAAAACGGACGAATTCAATCCCTGGCCGGGGGTGCCAGCGCAAGGGATCTTTCCCGAAAAGGTAGACAGCCGCTTTGGTTAGTAAAGGCTTCCCGTTGCTATATTCAATCAGACCATAAGGGCGGTGGAGGATTTTTTCAGCCTCACCGGATCCTCCCAAATGCCCGATAAAATCAGCCACCAAATCTTGATCTAAATCCTTAAGTGAGCTTTTAGGAAGGACTTCGCGTTCGTGCCAGGTTTCGGCCCGGGCCTCTTTTAGGAGGGCTATTCTTTCTCTGGAAAGGGGTATTTTCTCCGATCCGATTCGAATATAACACTTCCCGTTGAGTAGAAGATGAATGACGGGGCTGGGAGCTACTGTGAATCGGAGAAGGATTTTTTCTCCGGTCTCCTCTGTTGCGGCCTTGAATTTCAGGGGTGGAATGGAGGACTTTTCCAAAGCACGAATCAGATGTTGACGGCTCCGATCGTCAAAATAAAGTCCTTCTGCTTCGCCGCCCGCTGTAGCCCCCAAAAGAACCGTTCCCCCTTCAGCGTTGCCCATGGCATTCAATGAAACGGCAACCGCCTGGGCGATTTCCTTAAGGGGTCTTTTTTTAAGTTTACCGCTGAAACTCTTGTGGTAACAGCTTATGATTTCGGCAAACTGCCCCGGTTCACGTTGCCAGAACTCAATCCAATTCTCTTTCATAAGGTTCCTTCCTTATGTCAGGTTGAGTTGATAAAATTTTTGAGCATTGCCAAAAATCTGCAAGGTTCAAGGAAATCCGTTATCCAGCTTTTCCCGAAGATGAGTCATTATCCCTAAGAAATATGAGGCAGGTCAAGGGAATTTTAAAGCTTGCCACCCCCCAGTTTTTAGTTAGGTCCCAGGCTCTGGCCCGGGGGCGCTTCGCTCGGAATAATAAGGTGGTAGTCCTTCCATAGGAGGGGGCGGCCGGGTGTGATTTAAGTGGCTTTTTA
>JASEHN010000148.1 GCA_030018715.1 Thermodesulfobacteriota bacterium
CCCTGCTTGACGCCATAATCCAATGCCTGCCTTCCCCCATCGATCGCGGACCAATCAAGGGGATCCACCCGGTGACCAAAGCCGAAGAAAGCCGGAAGCCTCTGGAAGAAGAACCTTTTTCCGCCTTTGTTTTCAAAACCGTGGCCGACCCATACGCCGGCAAATTGACCATTTTCCGGGTATGGTCGGGTACACTCCAGCCCGATTCCACTCTTTACAACGCCAACAAAGAGGGCAAAGAACGGTTCGGCCATATTCTCCAACTGGAAGGGAAAAATCAAACGCCCATGGAATCCGTGGGCCCCGGGGGCATCGCCGCCGTTTCCAAATTACGCGAAACAACGACCTGGGATACACTCTGCGACGAAAAGAAGCCTATTCTCTATCAGGGCATATCTCTACCGATTCCGCCCGTATCCTTCGCCGTCGAGCCCAGAGCCAAGGGCGATGAGGAAAAGATCACTTCCTCTCTGGCCCGCTTGAGCGAAGAAGATCCAACGATCAAACTCCAGCGGGATGAACAGACCAAAGAACTTATCCTCTTCGGCATGGGACAAGTCCACGTGGAAGTCACCGTAGATAAATTAAAGCGCAAATTCGGGGTGGACGTAAACCTGAAGACCCCCAAGATTCCTTACAAAGAAACGATCAAAACCACCAGGACCGGCATTATCTACCGGCACAAAAAACAGAGCGGAGGCCGGGGGCAGTTTGCCGAAGTCCATTTCGAACTCTCTCCCCTGCCCCGGAGCACGGGATTTGAATTCCAGAATGCCCTGGTGGGCATGAATGTTCCCCGCAATTTTGTCCCGGCCGTGGAGAAAGGGGTGGCCGAAGCCATGCAAGCCGGAGTCTTGGCCGGATACCCGGTGGTGGATGTCAAAGTGAAATTCTACGACGGAAAATCTCACGAAGTAGACTCTTCTGAAATCGCCTTCAAGATCGCTGCTCTGATGGCCTTTAAGAAGGGGGTTATGGAAACAAATCCCGTACTCCTGGAACCCATCATGAACATGGAAGTGGTTGTTGCTGATGAGTACATGGGCGACGTCATCGGCGACCTTAACAGCCGTAGGGGCCGCGTTCTGGCGGTGGAACCCCGGTCCAAGGGGCAGCTCATCAAGGTTCAGGTTCCCCTGTCCGAAGTTTTGAAGTACGCCCCTGACCTTACTTCCATGACCAGCGGTCGCGGGTCTTTCTCCATGGAGTTGTCCCACTACGAGGAAGTGCCTTCCCATCTGACTGAAAAAATTGTGGCTGCGACCAAAGCCGAGCAGAAGGAGTCATAAGCTATTGTCGCTCCTTTGCCAAAGACTTGGTTATCCGATGCTCCCATGACAGCGGCAGAGTCTATTTTAGACAATAAAGACGAAGATCCGTCTCTTCCGCCTGAGGATGAAACCCTCCTGGATCAGATCATCGTCAAGGAAGAAGATGCGGCCCAATTTTCCCCGGACTTGATTTACGACCTCCAGGAAAATTTGCCTGATGAACAACGCCAGAATCTTTACCAAAAAATCATCAAGATGAGTGTCCCGGGAAAAATCCGCCTGGCCATGCTGGGAAACCGGGAGGCGCGGAATATTCTCATCATTGACCGGAATAAAATTATTCCCCTGGCTGTCCTGCGCAGTCCCAAACTTACGGAGAATGATGTTTTAAACTACGCCCAGCAGAGAAATCTGCCCGAAGATGTCTTCGCCTACATCGGCAAGAATAAAAGGTGGTCTAAAAATTATTTAATCAAACTGGCCCTGGTCAATAATCCCAAAACTCCCTTTCCTATCGCCATCAAATTTTTAGATTATCTCCATGATAAAGATCTTAAGGATTTATCCAGGAGTAAAAACATTTCATCTGTTATATCCCGCTCCGCCAAACGGGTATTACTCAAACGGGAAGGCAAAGGAAAATAACATGAATCACCAGGGGGAAGTCATAGCTGTCAATACCAGTCCGGAGAAAGGAACCCGGAAAACCAACGCAGGAGAATCCTGCCTTCTCCCCGGGTTGGGACTTAAGGATGATGCCCACGCCGGGCAATGGCACCGCCAGGTCAGTCTCCTGGCCATGGAATCGATCGAGAAAATGGTCCGTTTGGGTTTGAAAGTGGGGCCGGGGGATTTCGCCGAAAATATCACCACCCAAGGTTTAGATTTACTAAAACTTCCTGTGGGCACGAAATTTAGAATCGGGGCGAGTTCCCTTTTGGAGGTAAGCCAGATCGGCAAAGTTTGCCACACCCGCTGCGCCATTTACTACCAGGCCGGCGATTGTGTGATGCCCAAGGAAGGAATTTTTGCCAGGGTTCTGGAAGGCGGCCAAATCAAAGTGGGAGATGAGATCCATGTTCTCGGTGGGGATTCTGACCATCAGTGATAAAGGCTCCCGCGGGGAGCGGGAAGACTTGAGCGGCCCGGAAATCCGCCGGATTATCTCCGAACTCCCGGCCCGCATCGAGGCCTACGAAGTCATTCCTGACGAGGAAGATATAATCATTCAGAAACTGGTCGATTATGTTGACCGGAAAAAAGTGGACTTGCTTCTCACCACCGGAGGAACCGGCTTAAGCCCCCGTGATGTAACTCCGGAAGCTACCCGAAAAGTCCTACATAAAGAAATCCCCGGAATCGCCGAAGCCATGCGGGCTGAGGGGATGAAGATCACATCCCTGGCTATGCTCTCAAGGGCAGTATCCGGCGTTCGCTGCCGGACTTTGATCATCAATCTTCCGGGGAGCCCTCAAGCTGTGCTCGAAAACTTGACAGTAATCTTCCCTGCCCTAAAACATGCCCTGGAAAAAATTCAGGGAGACCCTTCTGATTGCGCCCCTCAGACAATTCCTTCTCCCCCTAACAAAGAGGGGACATCCATCAATTCCCCGGCTTGATAGGTGGTAATTCCTTGCCGGAAATTTCCTTGCGATCTTTAGCTCTGGCCTCTTTTTTAATGGCTTCGATTTCTAATTCGATTTCCCGCACTCTAACTTTATAACTGTCCACCTGATCGATCAGGCTTCTGACATCGGCGTGGCTGAAGACCTCTATCTCGCCCCGGCTGTGCATGTCGTATACTAAGCTTCCCAGGCGAATAAAAGTCTTGCGCACGTTACTCTGAACCGATGAAAGCTCCACTTTTTTCTTCAGGATTTTGCTCTGCTTCCCGGCCTCGGCCATAAAAACTGCTACGCCTTCCTTCAACGCTTCCAGGCCTTCCTCCGCTCCTTTTTTGATCATGTCCCAGAGAGCCATAGGTCGTCCCCCTTTCTTTGGGTTTATACCTGCAAATTCCAAATCATTTAAAACTTGATGATCTCGTAAAAAGTCGTCACTCCGGTGGAAACCGGAGTCCAGAAAATTTATAACTAATTGAAAGGACTGTCCGCCTGAGGCGGACGGCTTTCGCCGGAATGACAGAAAAACGTCTTTTCAGACTTTTTACGAATCCATCAAAACTTGAAGTTCATAAGACAAGCTTTCTTATATCATTAACCATTCCCTCAGCCCATGTCAATCATTGCTTATCGTTCCTTCCATTTCTCTTTTCATTTTTTGCAAATGGGTCCCCGGCCAGTACGTCCGCCGGCAACTCGGGCAGACATGGAAGGAATCATAAGCCCGATAAATGAAATCAGGCACTTTTCCCTCCGCTTCTTCCTTGGGAATGGCCTGAAGGCCCTGGTTGCACATCAGGCAGCGGGAAAAAAATTTATTCGCCTCTGGTTTTACGCCGAGCCTTAAGAGGGTTTCTCTGATTTGTTCCCCGGGGTCATTGGCTTCAATCACTAAAAATTGAAGGCCGCCGCCCTTTTCCTGAATTTTCCGGCTGCGGGTCAGCAGCACCCTGCCTTCGGCTAAGGCCGCTTTGACCGCTCCCTCAAGATTTCCTCCGCTCCAATACACCGCGTCCAACCCCAGCATTCGGAGCTTCCTAACTAATTTTCCCAATGTGCGGTCGGCGATGAATTTCACGTTTTCATTTTATCCGTTCTTTAACTCAGAGTCAAAACATCCCGAGGCCTTGTCCGCATCACTTTAGACCACAATGCCCAAAAAGGGGGTTGTATTTTGGCGATTTTTGCGCTATGAATTTCAGTATCGTCCCCCAAATGGATTCCTGCGCCTGAAGGAATTTTTTAGCGGAACAAGGTTGACCGAAAAATGCTATTCCGAACGCATGAAGATACTTACCAGGCTTATCAACGCTTTGCCGAAAAAGGTAACTTTAAGAAAGCTTATCATTGCCTGGAGAGCCTGCTCTCTCAGTTCCCCAGAGATGTCCAATTGATCACAGAAATTGTGAACTTCTCACTCTTTGAATGGGGTAAGTATGAGATGGCCAGGCCGTGGCTGATCACCCTGACCAAGATCCGCTCCTTTTGGGCGGACTATGCCCTGCTCAGCCGCGGAGAGGCCGACCTTGGAAACAACCGCCAGGCCAGGAAATACTTGGAGCAGGCGAAGGAACTCCTGCCCAAACAGCCCTCCGCCGAGGACAAAAGAAAAGCGAGGGAAACCTTTGCCTATATCGAAAGCCGGCTGGAGTATAACGATTCTATAAAGACCACGAAAAAAAAGGAAATGGGGGTCCCTGCGACCGGAAGAGAACAACCGCCTGCTTCTCAGCAGGCTCGCGCTTCCAGGAAGGCCGACATCCAGGAGCCGGCTGTTACCAAACCTGTTTCCCAAACGCCTTCCGCCCAAATAAAACAGGAAGGAACGACACCAGGCAGGGAAAGAGAATCATCCCTGATTCCCGCCTTCAATGTCCCCTTGACCATCACCCCTCCCGACCAGGCGAACTCTCTTATAAATCTGCCGGCTAACCTCTCTTCTCTCAAAGAGATTAAACTCCGGATGGAATACACCCATCTAACCATCCAGGGCGGTTTTGATGAGCTGCTTTGTTTAAATTCCATCCGCGGAGTGGAGAAGTTCTGGTATCAGATCGAGACCGTGAAGAAAGTCCTGAAGTATTTTCGGGGGCGGGTGCTTTTGTGTGACGAGGTGGGCTTGGGCAAGACCATTGAAGCGGGGATGGTCATCAAGGAATATCTGCTCCGGGGAATGGCCAGGAATATTCTGATCCTTACCCCGCCGGCCCTGGTTTCCCAGTGGCATGAGGAGATGCAGGTTAAATTCGGCCTTGAATTTGCCACCACCGATGACCCCGAAGCGACGGAAGATCCTGAAAGGTTCTGGAAGGGGCGATATATTATCGCTTCCCTCCATACTGCCAAGAGCAAAAGGAATATGCCCCTGGTAACCCGGGAGTTTTTTGATCTTCTGGTCGTCGATGAGGCCCACCATTTAAGGAACAGGTCAACGCTGGCCTGGAAACTGGTCAACCAATTTCAGAAAAGGTACATCCTCCTGCTTTCGGCCACACCTTTGCAGAATAATCTGATTGAACTTTTCAACCTCATCACTCTTTTGAAACCGGGGCAGTTCAAGACGGAAAAGCTCTTTCGCCAGGAATATCTGGCCAGGGGAAATCTCCGCACCCCGGCCAATAAGGATAAACTGAGGGAGCTTCTGCGCGAGGTGATGATCCGCAATACAAGGAGCGCTATTGATCTGAAGCTTCCCAGAAGATATGCCACGACCCTGCGGATTGAACCCACCGAGGTCGAACGGAAAATCTACCAGGGGCTTAATGATTATCTCCGCGGAAATGGCCTGAACCGGCAGACGGTCACTCTGCTGCTGCGGGAGGCGGGCAGCAGTCCCGCTGCCCTGAGGGGAACCCTTGTTCGTCTGCCCCACAATCGCCACCAGCAGGAGATTATGGGCAGGATTGGCGCTCTGGAAGATAGCTCCAAGGGGAAAGCACTGCTGGACATTTTGCGAAGGAATGTTTCCGAAAAGGTCGTTATCTTCACCCAGTTCATTAAAAGCGTTGATTACCTGACGGATCTGCTGCGGCGAAACGGAATTTCCTGCGTGATTTTCAAAGGAGCTTTGTCCAACCGGGAAAAGAATGCGGCCATTGAGAATTTCAGGAATGAAGTGCCCGTCCTGATTTCTACGGAATCGGGCGGAGAAGGAAGAAATCTGCAGTTCTGCAACACCATGGTCAATTTTGACCTTCCCTGGAACCCGATGCGCATCGAGCAGAGAATCGGGCGGCTGCACCGCATCGGACAGACCCGCGATGTTTTCATCTTCAATCTTTCCCTGAAGGAAACCATCGAGGATCATATGATGGACATCCTGGATCATAAGATCAATATGTTCGAGATGGTCATAGGCGAGATTGAACCCATCCTCGGGCACCTGGAAACCGAAGAAGATTTTGAGAACATCATCCTGGAAATCTGGCTCCGCAGTCAAAACGAGCGGGAATTGGCCGCAGGTTTTGCCAGATTCGGCGACGAACTCCTCAAAGCGAAAAAAGCCTATGTGCAGGCCAAGACTTTTGATGAGGATATTTTTGGCGAAGACTATGAAATATAGGGGAACAGAAGATGTTAGCAAACAGGCCCTTGCCTGATATTTTGTCGGACATATTGACTCTTCAGGGCGCCGTCCTGGAGAAAACGGCGGATGACTGCCTGGAGTTCCTGGCACCTCCGGTCCTCTCCGAATTGCTCGGCATTCCGGAGCACGGCAAGATGAGTTTCGCTTATCAACCCGACCCCGGCGAGGCCATCAGCGCCTCTTATGACTCCGACCTTTTCCGGGCGATTGCCCGTCTCTTCCCTGAAAAAAACCAATTGGCCATGGCGGTTTATCCTTCTCCGGCCCTGAATATGGCCAAGGTGTCCGGCTCGGTTGCAGAAAAGATCGTCCTGGCCAACGCCACCTTCCGCCTTAAGCAGACTGAGAGCCGGGTCATCCGTTATCTTCTGGGGTTTTTCAAATATACCGCCCTCTCCGACGAAAAAAGGGAGGGGCTGATATCCCTGCTGGTCAATGAGCTGAACCTTTCGACCTCCGCCGCGGGTGAGCGTATCACGGAGATCATGGGAGCGCTTCAAGAAGCAGATCCGGATAAAAAACCAAACCCGGAAATAACAAAGGTGTTTCAGGCAGCCCGCTCGGCCGCTGCCCTCGCCGTTGTGGAAGAGCTTGCCCCTTTTGGGCAAAGCCTGAATAAGAGGCTTAATCGCGACATCAAAAGGGTGTTTGAGTATTATGAGACGATTAAAATCGAGACCGAAAAGACCATG
>JASEHN010000149.1 GCA_030018715.1 Thermodesulfobacteriota bacterium
ACCCGAGTTACTTCTTTCATCTGCTCTCTACTCTACTGCCCTCTGTGGCTAATTTTAATTTTTCTTTCAGGCCGAACAGAATTGTTATATATTTAGGCGTCACCACGATGTTGGAGGGAGAAGATGGCCGAATCATTCCTGGAGAGAGTGGAAAAAGAAATATTAATGATGAGCGGGGCCATGGGGACCATGTTGCACGAGGCCGGGGCGAATCTCGGAGGATGCGTCAGCCAGTGGATCATAGAGCACCCTGGGGTGTACCGGGATCTGGTCCGGGATTATTTCCAAGTGGGCTGCGACATCGTGGCCGGGGCCACTTCTAACCTGAATCGAATCTCCCTGACGAAGTTTGGCCTTGCCGAAAAAGTTGAAGAGTTGAACCAAGGGGTCATCCGGATCATCAAAGATATTCAGCCAGATCGAGGGTTCGTGGCCGGGAACATCGGTCCCACAGGAAAAATCTTGAAGCCCCTGGGGGAATTAAGCCCTGAGGAGCTCCTGGAGGTTTATTCGCAGCAATCCAGGGCCTTGGCAGAAAGCGGAGTAGAGATCATTAACATCCTTACGATGTACGACCTGGAGGAGGCTGTGATCGCGCTCCGGGCGGCCAAAACGCACACTTCTCTGCCCGTCATCGTCTCCCTGGCTTTCGACCCTGCCGCCAGGGGATATCGGACCATGATGGGGGTGAGTCCAGAGGGGGCAGCGGAACGTTTGCAACGCGAGGGCGCTGACGTGATTGGGGCCAATTGCGGGGGTATCAACCTCGAACAGATGGCCGAGGTAATCGGCCTTATGAAGGCCCACTGTAAGAAACCACTGATTGCCAAACCTAACGCCGGTTCGCCCCAGGTGGTGGAGGGGCGGGAAAAATACGCTGCCGGACCTGAACAATTTGCCGAACACGTAGGGAAATGGATCCATGAAGGGGCGCGCATCGTCTCGGCCTGCTGTGGTTCCAGCCCTTTTCATCTGGAACATATCGTTAAAGAGGTTAGAAAGTTCCGTTAGGGATGAGCTTCTGCCTCTTGAATTCTGGCTTCTGAATCCCATTTTTCAGAGGGGGATGTTCCCGTGTTTCTTCCAGGGAAGGGAATCCCTTTTGGAACGATGCCTCTTTAGGGCTTTGATCAGAGCCGGTCGGGTCTCCTGGGGGTCGATGATCTTATCGAATCGACCCGTCGCCGCCACCGCATAAACACTGGTCACCTGTTCCCGAAATTCGGCGATTAATTCCTGCCGCCGCTTTTGCGGGTCGGGGGCAGCTTTGATTTCGTCGGGAAAGAAGATCTCCACCGCCCCTTCGGCTCCCAGGGCGGCAATCTCCGCCGAAGGCCAGGCCAAGAGTTCATCGGCTCCTCTTTCTTTGCTGGCGCACATGCCGGCGATCCCTCCGCCGTAGGCTTTGCGCAGCACCACGGTAATCTTGGGCACGGTGGCCTCGGCATAGGCAAAGAGCATCTTGGCTCCGTGGCGGATGATCCCGCCGTACTCCTGTTCCAACCCGGGCAGATAACCGGGAACGTCCACCAGGGTGACGAGGGGGATATTGAAGGCGTCGCAGAAACGGATGAAGCGGGCCGCTTTATCCGCGGCATGAATATCCAGACAACCGGCAAGAACCCTGGGCTGATTGGCTACAATTCCCACAGGGTAGCCGTCCAGGCGAGAAAAGCCCGTGAGAATATTGGCGGCGAATCCGCGGTGGGCTTCGAAAAATTTTCCTCCATCCACCACTCGTTTGATCACCTGGCGCATGTCGTAAGACTTCTTCGGATCCTCGGGGACGAGAGCGCGCAACGATTCATCTTCCCGCCCCGGATCATCTCCCGTATCCAATCGAGGGGGGTCCTGGCGATTATTCAAAGGGAGGAAGCTTAAAAGCTCTTTGATCATCTCCATACATTCCTGTTCGCTGGCCGCCAGGAAGTGCGCCACGCCGCTGATCTGTGTTTGAACGGAGGGGCCGCCCAACTTTTCCTTGGTGATCTCTTCCCCGGTAACAGCTTTGATGACGGCCGGCCCGGTCAGGAACATAGCGGAGATATCTTTGACCATGAAAATAAAATCTCCCAGCGCAGGAGAGTAGACGGCCCCCCCGGCGCAAGGTCCCAAGATGGCGAAGATCTGGGGGACTACTCCCGAGGCCATCACATTCCGCTGGAAGATGTTCCAGAAAGCGAAATTTCTCACACCCTCGCTGACCTTAGCTCCTCCGGAGTCATTGAGCCCGATCACCGGAACCCCGTTTTGCATGGCCAGATCGATGACTTTGGCCATCTTCCGCGCTTCCCGCTCCCCCAGGGAACCAGCCTCAACGGTAAAATCCTGCGAGTAGAGGTAAACCGGCCTGCCCTGGATCTGGGCCGCCCCGGTGATCACTCCCTGCCGGGTGGTCGTCCTTCCTTTCAACTTACCGAATTTCGGGGGGAAGCTTTCCACGAAAGCATCCAGTTCATCGAAACTCCCCCGGTCGACTAGCAATTCGATCCTCTCCATGGCCGTCAGTTTCCCGGCTGCATGTTGTTTTTTCTTGGGTCCCTCAGCATCTTCCAGCATTTTTCTTTTTTCCCAAAGCTTTTCTACCTGGGCTTTACTTACCATGAAAACACTCCTTTTCCTTTCTGAATTCTTCTCACCTAAAAGCCAGGAAAATTGAAACGTCCTTCCAGGCTCTTTTCAACTTCTCTCAAACATTTCCTTCAACAAGGGGGTAATTTCTCCTTTATTCAGGACATCGAGCATCTATGAGGGTTGAGGGCTCCCTCCCAGAGAAATATTCCGATTTACATTTTTCCCCTTAGCTTTTTCCAAGCCCAGCCTATCTTCTTTCAAAAAAAATAGAGCGTGCGGGGCAGGGCAGAACTGTTAGGACCCTTTATTTTTTTAGTGCCGACAAAACCCTATCCACCACTTCTGAAGCTAAACCGGTGTGGGCTGAGGGATTCAGCAGACGAGCAAGCTGTTCGGGCGGGAAAAATTTTTTTATCTCCGGATCTTCTTGAATCACATCCAGGAAGGATTTACCCTCGTGGACCGCCTTCATGGAAAGCTCATAGACTGCGTCGTGTGCTTTCTGCTTTCCAATTTTTTCCCCCAAGGCAAACATGAAGGTCTCGGACATGATCAAACCCTGGGTGAGATAAAGGTTCTTAACCATCCGTTCAGGATTTACTTTCAATCCTTCGAGCATGGTTCTGGCGTTCCGCAAGGCCGCGCTGAAGACCATGCAGGCTTCCGGAAGAATTAAAAACTCGCAGCGCCAGGTGCCGATGTCGCGTTCGTGTTCGGTTTCCATGGCTTCGAGCATCACGCCGGCATAGGAACGAAGGAGCTTCCCCAGGGCCATGGTCTCTTCACTTAAATTGGGGTTGCGCTTATGGGGCATGGTGCTGCTGCCTACCGTCCCCTCCTTGATGGGCTCTTCGACCTCGCCGAATTCGGGCTTCATCATCACCCGGACTTCATTGGCGATCTTGGCCAGAGTCGAACCGGTCATGGCCATCCAGTTGGCCAATTCGGCCAAATGATCTCGGGCAGCATGCCAGCAGATGAGCGGGGTGCGCAGCCCGAGTTTGGCCATCACCCGCGCCTGAACTTCGAACCCCTTCGGTCCAAAGCTGGCAAAGGTTCCTACTGCACCCGTAAGGTTGCCCATCAAAAGCCTCGGTTCCAGCTCCTTGAGCCGCTCCAGGTGCCGGGCAAGCTCTGCAGCCCAGACCGCAACTTTAAACCCAAAGGTAATAGGTATGGCGTGCACGCCGTGAGTCCGTCCGGCCATGGGCGCATTTTTATATTTGTCTGCCAGGTGGAGAGTGGCAGCCAGAATGGCTTTCAAATCCCTTGTGGCGATGACCAGGGCCTCACGGACCAAGAGGACCATGGCTGTGTCGATAATGTCCTGGGTGGTTGCCCCGAAATGGATGAATTGGCCGCTATCCCCCGGGCAGTTTTTTTCCAGGACTTTCAGAATGGAGACGAGGTAATGGCCGGCTTTTTTCTGAACCTCCCGCACCTGGTTCAAATCAAATTTCTCTGCCTTGGCCTGCTCCTTGATCAGGGGTACCACCTTGGAAGGGATCAAATCCAGCTCTCCTTCTGCCTCTGCCAGGGCCACTTCCACATCCAGAATTTTTTGCAGGTAGTTCATCTCGTTAAAAACGGCCTTCATTTCGGGAGCGGCAAATTTGTCGCCGAATAACTGATAGGTCATGGGGTGAAAATTCATGAGAAGGTCCCTTCCGGAAGGATTCATTAGGGGTTGCGAGTTCCGAGTTACGCGTTGCGGGTTAAAAATCAGAAAATTTAAACTTGCAACCTGTAACCTGAAACCCGAAACTCGTAACCCGAAACTTTTTATTTTTTATCTGGGCCGCGTAACAGGTCGGCCAAGGCGGAGATCTTTTTCAGAGCCTCTAAATTTTCAACGATCTCTATGGTCTTCTCCATCTCTTTTTTCGCTTGGATCCCTTTCACACACTGCCGGTATTTATCTCTCACCTCTTCCTGCGTAAGTGGATTCCCAGGGGTGCCCCGGGCTTCGTCTACGGTCTTGGTAAACTCTCTTCCATCTTTCATGAGGATCTTTACGGTCGTTGATGGATTCCCCGAGTTCTCGATGTTGTTCAGGTCCGGCCGGATGAAAAAGGAGACTTTGGGGATGTACCTTTGAATCTTCGGATCTTGAACCTTCTGGTCGTTAAAATGGGGGAGTTCAACTTTTCTTTCCAGCAGAGCCAGGGCCAGGCAGAACTCCATGCTGAACTTTCCCTCCAAGGCGGTCCGGGGCCGCGAATGAATGAGCATCGTGGGGGTCGTATAGCTTCCGGCACAGGAGATGGATTTTACATCTTCAGAATGAATATCGTTTTGCACGACCATGTCCAGCATCGCGTCGATGGCCGGATGGGTCCGAGCGCAACTCGGATACCGCTTGAGCCCTACCCCGGGGGAGATGATATCGAAGGGTTGTCCCAGGTTGGCTACGATTTTGTTCAGATCGTACTTTCCCGCTCCAGCAAAGGCATTGGCATAGCCGAGCTTGGCCTCCACGATTTCCCTGTCAGCGGTAAACCCCTTCTGGGCAAGCTTGGCAGCGGTCACCCCATTCTGGGCCGCATGCCCGGCATGGAGAGGTTTGGTCATGGACCCGAAGTTCTGCCGCAATCCAGAGGCCAGGGAAGCAGCGATGCCCAGGGTGAAGCACACTTTCTCTAAGGATAGCTTGAGGAGCTTGGCAGAGGCCGCTGCTGCTCCCATGGCTCCCAGGATGGCCGTGGGATGCCAGCCCCCCTCGAAGAGATGAGGGTTGATTCCAGCGCCCAATTTGGTTTCCACTTCAACGCCGATGAGGAAGGCCTCTAATACTTTTCTCCCCGAAGCTCCGAGTTCTTCCCCCATGGCCAGAGCGGCCGGCAGCACTGGGACTGTAGGATGACCCCGCATGCTGCGGTTTATATCGTCGTAATCCAGGGCGTGGCCAAATGTGCCATTGGCCAGGGCTGCCAGGGGGCCAGAGGTTTTAAACTTCTTGCCCCAAACACTCACTTTCGGACGGCCGCCCAACTCTTTTATAAAACCGGTCATGATTTTGGCTAGAGGATCCCGGGAGCCTGCCAGGGCAACCCCCAGACAGTCGAGGATAACCCGCTTGCCAATCTCCTGCGCCTGCGCTGGAATATCGGCAAGAGTCGTGTTCAGGACAAACCGGGCCAGGGTCTCTGTTACTTTCATTTTCCCCTCCTTCCGCAGTTGGCTTGCACCAGGTGAGCCTTTTAGGCGGTTTTGATGGCTTCTTTTTGCACGAGAGAATCAATTTTTTCAGCAGAATACCCGAGAATGTTAGTAAGGACCTCCCGGGTGTGCTCACCTAATTGCGGAGGGCGAGTAAAGGTATCCACCGGGGTCTTATCAAATTTCAGCGGATTTCCCAGAATTTTGATTTTTTCCTTTCCCGGGCCGTCCGTCTCCTTGACCATATCCCGGCTCAGAACCTGAGGATCCGACAGAACCCGATCCAGCGTATTGATGGGGCCGGCCGGGACCCCGGCTTTGTGAATGGCTTCCAACCACTCGTCTCCGGGCCGGGTCATCAAATGAGCCTCCATCATGGGAATCAGCTGGGATTTATTTTCCAGGCGTTTGGTGCGGGTGTTGAACCGCGGGTCCTCCGCCCACTCGGGTTTCCCGATAGCCTTGCAGAGCCTCTGGAAATGGTGGTCCTGGTGGGCTACAATAACGATCTGGATATCCTTGGTCTTAAAGGCCTGATAGGGGACCAGAGACTGGTGTCCGGAACCGATAGGGCCGGGGATTTTTCCGGAGTTGAAGTAATACTGGGCCACATAGGTCAAAAGGTAGATCTGTCCATCGAGCAGGGAGACCTCCAGTCGCTGGCCCTCGCCCGTTTTTTGCCGGTGAATGTAAGCGGCCAATACTCCGTGGACGCCCAGCAGACCTCCGACGAGGTCTCCGAGCGGGATTCCGGCCCGGACAGGCGAGCCCCCCGGCTCCCCGGTAATGGACATTCCTCCGCTCACTGCCTGGACGATGAGGTCATACCCCGGGCGGTCGCGATAAGGCCCGGTGTAGCCATAGGTGGAAATGGAACAGCAGATAATCTGCGGGTTGTATTTTTTCAGGGTTTCATAGTCGCTTTGCAGGCGCTCCAAAACCCCCGGGCGGTAGTTGTCATAGACTACGTCGGACTTGGTCACCAGATCATAAAGGACCTGCCGTCCTTCCGGGGACTTCAGATTGATCACGACGCTTTTTTTATTGCGATTGATAGACCAATAATAGGCGCTCATATTCTCGGCATAAAAATAAGGAGGGCCTACCCGCGTCTCGTCCCCATCCAGGGGTTCGACTTTTATGATCTCTGCCCCCAGGTCGCCCATCAACATGGACCCGGAAGGCCCGGCCAGCATCATGCTCAGGTCGATAATACGGACGCCTTGAAGAGGCCCTTTGCTTTCTCCTTTGTCTGCTGTCATAATCGATTTATCTCCTTTTTCTTTCTATAATCATTATAAGGGGTCGAGACTCCCAGGGTTCAAGGGTTCTTGTGAAAAAATTTATTTTGTAACACTTTAGCCCTTTGAAAAGAGGTGGGGCGTAAGGTCAGGGGG
>JASEHN010000150.1 GCA_030018715.1 Thermodesulfobacteriota bacterium
GCCACGGAACGGATATCGCCTATGCCTGGCCCACCGCCGAGTTTGCCATCATGGGGGCCGAGCAGGCATCCAAGCTGCTCTACAATCGCGAACTGAAAGCAGCGGCCGATCCGGCAGCTCTCCTCCAGGAAAAGATCCGGGAGTATCGGGACCTTTTCGCCAACCCCTACCGGCTGGCCCAGACCATGTGCATTGATGACGTGATTGAGCCCGGGGAGACTCGAACCAGGGTCATCCGGGCCTTCCGTTCCCTGAAAGGGAAAAGGGAGGAGAAGCCCCCCCGGCGGCACGGAAACATCCCTCTATAGGGATCAAAGAAGAAAGGAGGTATCTTAAGAAAAAATCTCACTGGCTATCGGATCCTGAAGTCAATTTTTCAAGGAGGTGAAGGAAATGAAGAAAACAATGTTCTTTTTATTGGTATTCGTTGCCATTGGCAGTCTAACGATTCTCCCGATAGTAGAAGCAAAGGAATTCCGCATCAAGTGGGGGACAACCAGCGTGAGATCATCGGGATACGCTCATGGGGTATTATTTGCCAAAGCCGTTAACCATGCTTACCCTGGCGAGATCACCATCACCGTCGTTGAGACCGGCGGATGGATCGAGAATTTGAGCAGGATGAGAGTCGGTCTCTTAAAACTTGCCCAGGTTAACCCGATCTCGGCTTATACTGCCTACCATGGGCAGTATGACTTCAAGGACCAGAAGAATCCTAATATTAGGATGCTTGCTGCTACGGCTGTCACAACCCACACCTTCGTTGCTGGCAAGGATAGCGGAATAACCACCATAGAAGGGTTTCACGGCAGAAAAATGGCTATGAACCCACTAACCACATCCGAAAGACTGGCAAGGTTGTTTCTCGAGGCTAATGGAATCATACCAGATTACCAGTGGGGGGGAACTGCTTCAAACCTCGAAGCCATGAAAGCTAAGACAGCGGATACTTGGTCGAGGCCCGGTTTCCGAGATGGGGGGATAACAGAGCTGGCGATATCCAGACCCCTTAACTTTCTCCCGATTACCGAGGAACACCTGAAGAAGTACAATGAAAAATACCCCGCCCATGGGAAAGGGATCATAAGCCCTGGCGGGCAGTATAAGGGTCATGACAAAGATTATTTAACGCTGGCTTTTGTCGAGGGGGAAATGGCAGATAAAGATGTACCGGAAGATGTAATCTACAAAATTCTTAAAGCCATATACGCCAAGAGAGCGGATATGGCCAAGGTGGATGCTTCCTTCAGAGACGGTGGCTTGGTTGATTTCCCCAAGTTGACCATGGAATATTGCGACGTTCCCCTCCATCCTGGAGCTGTTAAGTTTTACCGGGATCTTGGAATAAAGATTCCTGATAAACTCTTGTCCCCCGAGATAAAATAAACTCATACCAGCCTGACAAGGAGGTGATATAAAATGCGAGAATTAACGAGCTTAAGGTTCGTAGAAATCCTTTTCGCCTGTGCGGTTTTATTCATGGGGGCCATGGCTTGCGCCATGCTTCAAGAAAGGCCCGGAACAGGAGCGCCCGCAGCGAGCCTGGTTATTACGCCCATAAGCGGCCTGGCAGCGAGTGTCATCACCATTCGTGGCTCTGGTTTCATCCCGGGAGAAAAAATTGAAGTCCTTACGGTTGTCGATGGCATCCCCGTGGAATTGGGGGAGGAACCCATGATCAAGGAGGCCAATGAAGCAGGGGCCTTTAAGGCCAAAAGTGGTATTCCCCTGAATGCTAAGCCGGGCATCTATTCGATAAAGGCAATTGGGGATAAAGGAACCGTTGCCGTGGCCCCGCTGGAAGTGGAAGAGAAGAAAAAATAAAAGGGCAAATCCTTTTCTGCGGTTTCAATTCCATCCTTTGAAGGGAGCTCATCCGCTCCCTTCAAAAAGCGGTAAAGGGAGCAGTCAATGAGAGAACTGAGTGGATTTTGGGAATTCATAGGCATATTTCTTGCGAGTATATTAGTTGCGGCCACCATTTACACTTCCTTGGCAGGTGCCTGGCATCCGGTCATCCAGGGCTCTATCTTTTTAAGTTTTGCTTTTGCCTTGGTCTTCCTTTATTTCCCTTTAAGCAAGAGCCGACTGAAGGCAGAACCTTCAAGCCTCTGGGAAATAGTTCTTTGGGGCCGGAAAAATTCTCCCGCTGGACTTGATATTGTGATGATGATTGCTAGTTTCATCGTTTGCGGCTATGTTCTTTGGAACTGGGAGGAAATCACCCGGCAGCGGTGGATGTATCAACCTTATGAACTGGTCTTCAGTGCCTTCCTGGGAATCATGCTGCTCGAAGCGACCCGGCGTACCACGGGCAAAATTATACCTATCATGGCCATTCTTTTTTTACTTTATGCCCTCTTGGGCGATTTCATCCCCGGCTTTTTCGGTCATCCTGGCTTCCCTCTGCGGGAGATTCTTTACCATTTTTACATGATGACCGAAGGATACTGGGGTCTGCTCACGGATTTAACCAGCCGGGTCATCGCCATATTTCTCCTCCTCGGGCCAGTCTTATTCGCTACGGGTGTGGGAGACACCTTCATGAATCTGGCTCGATATTTTGGTGGACGAATTAGCGGGGGTGCGGGGCAAATAGCCGTGATCTCCAGCGCCTGCTTTGGCACGCTCTCCGGTTCGGCGGTAGCGAATGTGGCGACCACCGGGACTTTTACGATCCCCACGATGAAAAAGCTGGGCTATAAACCGGAGTTGGCTGGAGCCATCGAAGCCTCCGCCTCTTCCGGGGGCCAGATTATGCCTCCCATTATGGGGGTGGGAGCCTTTGTCATGGCGGAAATGCTGGGCATTCCCTATCTTTATGTCTGCGTGGCGGCTATTATCCCAGCCCTCATATACTTTTTTGGAGTCGGGGCCGGAGTTTTCTTCAGCGCTAAAAAATATGGCCTGGGAAAAGTGCCGGCAGAACTCATGCCCAAAGCCCGGGAAGTTTTCGACCCCGCAGCCATTGTAAATTTGTTTATCCCGATAGGGATTCTCCTATACATTTTAATCTTGTTGCTGCCGGCCCAACTGGCTGCCGCATTCGCCCTGGTCGCTGCTATGGCCACATTTCTCATCGGCAGAATCTATTCTCCTAAGCAAATTTGGGGGCGGACGCGAATTCTTGCCCGGGCCCTCTCCTCCGGGGCCATAACCGCTTTAGCCACTCTCATGGTCATGGCGGTTTGCGTGCAGATGGCCGTATCTCTGGTGTCTCTAACAGGCCTTGCCGTCAAGATGTCCGAAGCCATCCTGAGTCTGGCGGGAGTGAATGTCCTTTTGGCCCTGTTTCTCACCATGGTCATTATCATGATCTTGGGCATGGGGATGCCCACGACTGCGGCTTACATCATCGGGGCTGCGGTGCTGGGTTCCACCCTGATTGGGCTGGAGGTTAAAGGCCTTCCCGCCCACATGTTTATTTTCTATTATTCCGTCCTGGGAAACATCAGCCCACCGGTGTGCGTCGCTGTTTATACCGCTGTAACCATCGCGGGTGGAAACTGGCTGCGCATGGCTGGAATTGCCATGAGCCTGTGCCTGGGCGCCTATCTTATTCCTTTTACCTTTGTTTACTACCCAGCTCTGTTGATGCAGGGGGAACCTTTAAAAATTATTTCCACCACCCTAACGGCCTTAATGGGAGTTTTATTTCTGTCAGCCGGGGTTTTTGGATATTTTCTAAAACCCACGAATATACTGGAGCGCCTCCTTTTTATCACCGGGGGGCTTTTGCTCTTTAAACCCGGTCTTTCTACGGATTTAATAGGGGCTGCCATGATTGCCACGGGGATCATAATTCAAAAGCTTCGACGCACCCCTGCCAAACCCAAACCCGAGCTCGAAGTGAAGACCAAGTAATGGAAATGGAGATTGAAAATGTCTGGACCGTTAGAAGGAGTCAAAGTACTGAGTTTTGCCCGAGCCCTGGCCGGCCCATTCTGCACCATGCTCCTCTGCGACCTGGGAGCAGAGGTCATCAAAATCGAAGAGCCGGGCAAAGGAGATACGGCTCGTCGCAATGGACCCTTTATTGAGGGAATCAGCTCTTATTTCTTAAGCATCAACCGCGGTCAGAAAAGCATTACCCTGAACCTGCGCCATGAACGGGCCAAAAAAATTGTCTTTCAACTGGTCAAACAGGTGGACATCCTCGTAGAGAATTTTCGTCCGGGGGTCATGGAACGGCTGGGATTTGGTTATGAAGCCATTCGCCAGCAAAACCCAAAGATCGTTTACGCCTCTTTATCCGGGTTTGGCCAAAAAGGGCCTTATGCCCAAAAACCGGCTTATGACATGATCGCCCAGGGGATGGGGGGAACCGTAAGTATTACCGGAGAGCCGGGAAGACCCCCTGTGCGGGTCGGATATTCCATTGGGGACATGGGGGCCGGTTTGTTTTCGGCCATCGCCATTTTAGCGGCACTTCATGAGAAGGAGAAGAGCGGAGAAGGGCAGTGGATTGATGTAGCCATGGTGGACAGCCAGGTGGCCCTTTGTGAAAACGCCCTGATCCGATATCTGGCCACAGGCCAGGTTCCTACGCCGTTGGGGACCCGGCATCCTTTAACCACCCCCTTTCAAATTTTTCCCACTCAAGACGGTTATCTGGTGCTCATCACGGCAACTGAAGCGGAATGGCAAAAGTTCTGCAAGACAGCGGGGAGGGAAGATTTACTCTCCGACCACCGATTTCAATTGAACAAGGACCGCATTGCCAATTATCAGGCTTTTGAACCTCTCATGAACGAATTGATGAAAACCAAAACCACCGCCGCATGGCTGGCTCTTTTGGAACCTGCTGGGATCATGTGCGGCCCCATGAATAATATCGCCCAGGTTGTTCAAGACCCGCATATCCGAGAGAGGGAGATGATCGTCGAAGTGGAGCATCATCGCGCGGGTAAACTCAAGGTGGCCGGTACCCCCATGAAATTTTCCCGCACCGCATGCAAAATAGAAAAAGCCTCTCCTGATGTCGGTGAACATACGGTAGAAGTTCTCTCCGGTATGCTGGGAATGTCTTCAGAGGATATTGAAAGGCTGGCTGCCGAAGGTGCAGTCTAAGTTAAAATGCAAATGCCCAGATGGGTCGGTGACTTTTCGATGGATAAAAACCTTCCCCGGTCTGTTGATCCTGGGGGTGTTCCTGCTCCTTTTTTTATTTGATTAGTTTTTGAGCCAACACCTCTACCATCTTCTCCAAGCTCCGGCTTTGATCCCCCTTTTCTTATACCCTATGCACGCCCAGAACGGACGCTTTTCCCCAAGGAGGTTCTCAGGTTGATGAAAAGAATTCAAAAGAAAATAAATCCAAGATAATGATTTGATAATCATAACCCCCTCTGCATGGCAGGATAAACACCTTCCTGATATGCTTAGGAAAGGAGTTCAATCTTAACCTAAGGAGGTGCCTGATGAGATTGTACGTCGGAGTGGGTCTTCATGCCAACAACAATTTTGCGGCCATCGTAGATCGAAAGGGAAAACGCATTGATCAGGGAAGTATTAGGTCCCCCCCTTGGCTATGTCTGATTTGAAGATCTTTCAGATTTTGTTTGACAAAGTTAAGGATATGTTTTAGAAGATTGACGAAAAAAGATTTTTTTATTTCCCTCGGTTGTTCCATGGAACAACCTGAATTAATATAATAACGAGGGTAAAAAAGGAAAAGAAAATGGGCACGGAAATCAAGGGTCCGCAAGACCTGGAAAAAGAAGTCATTAAAGCCGACCTGTGCACGCTTTGCGGGGCCTGCCTGGGCCTCTGCCCGTACTTCCGGGCTTATAAAGGAAAAGTGGTGCTGATGGATAATTGCAATCTATCGCAGGGGCGGTGTTATTCCTTTTGTCCACGAACGCCCTCCAGCCTGGATGAAGTCAATCAACGCACATTCGGCGCCCCTTACCCGGGCGACTCCCTGGGAACTTCCCTGCAGGTAGTCATGGCCAAATCATTGGACAAAGCCACCCTGGGCAAAAGTCAATACGGCGGGATAACCTCCACATTGGTGGCCCTGGCTTTAAAAAAAGGGATGATCGATGCGGCCATCCTCAGCAAAAGAGAGAAAGAGCTTCTCTCCTCGGGAGTGCTGGCCCGGAATAAAAGGCAAGTCTTGGCCTGCGCCGGTTCCAATTACATCGCCTCCCCCACTCTCGAGGCCTTCCATAAAGGAGCTCAGGATTCCTCCAAAAGTATCGCCGCGGTCGGCATTCCCTGTCAGGTCCTGGCCCTGGGGAAGATGCGCCTAAATCCCCTGGAGAATAAGAACAACATCGAAAAGCTTAGCCTGGTCATTGGCCTTTTCTGCACCTGGGCACTCTCCTACAGAGATTTTTTCCGATTTCTTAAGAAAGAGTATGCCGTCCAAAAGATCGGCAAAATGGACATTCCGCCCCCGCCGGCGAATGTCTTCCAGATGGAGCTTCCGGAAGGACTGAAATTCATTCCCCTGGATTTGATCCGCCCCTTCATCCGGCCGACTTGCACCGTCTGCTTGGACATGACTGCAGAATTTTCAGATCTTTCCGTGGGGGCGGTGGAAGGCCTCGCCGGTTGGAACACAGTCATCGTGCGCACTCCCAGGGGTCAGGAACTTATGGAAGAGGCGCGCCGGGCCAGAGTAATTGAAATAGCCGAGCTGCCCGGGGCCAATCTTGATCATCTGAAAGAAGCGGCCCTGCTCAAGAAGAAACGCGCTCTGGAGAATATCGTAAAACGCACGGGGAGCAAGGAGAACCTGCTTTATCTGCAAGGAGCGGATGCCCTGCGTCCCCTTTTGCCCAATTGAATAACAATCTTTCACCGCAGAGAGCGCAGAGACAAATAAAAATCAAAATATCAAAATGCAAAATTGCCGCGCAAAATTTGATGGAGTCGTAAAAAGTCAGAATTCCATTCATTACGTCATTCCGGCGAAAGCCGGAATCCAGTAAATTCAAGCAGATCTGTCCCACCATAGGCGGGACTATTTTCGCAGGAGTGACAGTTTCACGACTTTTTACAAGACCATTAAAATTGCCGCGCAAAATTTAGATTATCAAATTATTCTTTAACTTTTGGTAACAGTTTAGCGATTTGAAAAAATGGTATAAAAGCCTTTGTTGAGGGCCGGGG
>JASEHN010000151.1 GCA_030018715.1 Thermodesulfobacteriota bacterium
CCCCTCACCCCGCCCTCTCCCCCCTTTCGGGGGGAGAGGAGAAAGGTGAGGGGGGCAATTTAAGTGCGGCACAGTGTTCCATTATTTATGCGAAGTTCAATAATAACTATTTTTAAAGTACCACAAGATCATCGCGATGGACGATTTCATCGCTGTATTTATAGCCAAGCTTAATTTCTATTTCGGTGGTTTTTAAACCTTTGATTTTATTGATTTCAGAGGAAGTGTAGTTGGATAGGCCTTTGGCAAAATCCTGTCCCTGGGTGTCCGTAAGAACTACCGGGTCGCTCGGGCCGAATTTTCCTTCCGCGCCAAGGACCCCGGATGGGAGCAAACTCTTTCCCTTTTGCAATATGGCTTTTTTGGCGCCTTCGTCCACAATTATCTTCCCTCGGGCCTTCAGGGTGAAAGCGATCCAGTGCTTGCGACTATTGAGTTTGTTAACTTCAGAGGCAAACAGGGTGCCCACCTCTTCTCCGCGAAGAATCTTTTCTATTATACCATCCACAGTTCCATTGGCCAGGATGGTAGGCACACCGAACAAAGCCGCCTTTCGCGCCGCCTGCAGCTTGGTTACCATCCCGCCGATGCTGATAGGACTCAGAGTTCCGGAGGCCTTCATTTCCATTTCAACTGTGACCTGCGGGACCAGGGGAATGAGTTTGGCGTTTTTATGGAGGCGCGGATCCCGGTCGTAAAGGCCGTCGATATCGCTTAAGACCACCAGCAAGTCGGCGTTGACCAGGTTGGTCACTAAAGCCGAGAGATTATCATTATCGCCGAACTTAATTTCCTCCACGACCACCGTGTCATTTTCGTTGATGATGGGTATTACCCCAAAATCCAAAAGGGTGAGAAGGGTATTCCGGGCATTCAGGTAACGATTCCGGTTGGAGAGGTCATCGCGGGTAAGAAGAACCTGGGCCACTTTTTCTCCATAGAAAGTGAAAGCCCGCTCATAGTTCCACATCAGGGCGCTCTGCCCGATCGCGGCTGAGGCCTGTTTTTGCGGTATGGTTTTCGGCTTTTCCGTGAGGCCAAGCCGGGACATACCGGCAGCAATGGCACCGGAAGAGACGATGACTACTTCGAACCCCTTTTTTTTGGCGGCGCTAACTTCCTTAGCCAATCGGTCGAAGATAGCCTGGTTTAAGGATCTGCCCTTGGCTGTAAGCACCTGGCTGCCAACCTTGAGAACGATCCGATGGACTTTGTTTATGATCGCTCTGGGGGTCATGCCTGGTTTTCCTCTTGCAATTTTATGGCAAGACTTTTAGATAAAGCAGTTAAAAGATTTGGCAGACCTTCTCCGGTCAAGGCCGAGATGGGATAAATTTCTTTATTGATTTTCTTAAAATAACGCTTCATTCCGGCAATATTCCGGCGGGCTTCCGGAAGGTCGATCTTATTCAGGGCCACGATTTGTGGTTTGGCCGCAAGAGCCTTGTTAAAAAGGGAAAGCTCCCGGTTCAAGGTAAGATAATCCTCAAGTGGATTACGCTGGCTGGCCCCGGAGATGTCCAGCAAATGGAGGATAATGGATGTACGCTCTACATGGCGGAGAAATTTCAGACCCAGGCCGGCACCCTCATGAGCCCCTGCGATAATTCCGGGTATGTCGGCCACGACAAACGGTCTATGGTTGCCAAAAGTGACTACTCCTAAATTGGGGACCAGGGTGGTAAAAGGATAATCGGCAATCTTTGGGCGGACGGATGAGATCCTGGAGATGAGCGTGGACTTCCCCACATTGGGAAATCCGACAATGCCCACGTCGGCGATCAACTTCAACTCCAGGAAAAGCCAGTGGGCTTCACCAGGTTGTCCGGGCTCAGCGTGGCGGGGAGCCTGATGGGTAGAGGTGGCGAAACGGGCATTCCCCCGGCCTCCCGCCCCTCCCCGGGCTAGGGTGAAGAGTTCACCGTTTTCTGTTATATCTTTGAGGATTTCTCCGCTGGCGGCGTCGCGGACGATCGTTCCAACCGGAACGGGAAGGATGAGATTGGGGGAGCTGCGTCCTTCCTGGTTTTTTCCTTTACCGTGCTGTCCCCTTTTGGCGTGATAATGCTGCTGGTAGCGGAAATCGAGAAGCGTGGCGATCTGGCTATCCGCCTTGAGGATCACGTCTCCGCCTTTTCCCCCGTCGCCGCCATTTGGCCCTCCGCGGGGGACATATTTTTCACGGCGAAAGCTGATGCAACCGTTTCCTCCGTCTCCGGCTTGGACGAAGATTTTCGCTTCATCGATAAATTTGATCGGTCAGACTCCCGAAATATTTCCCATCTTATCACCTATCCCTTCGGGATAGGGCTGGCTTACACCTGAATTATTGCGACCGGCGGGGCGTATACGCTCACTTTTTTACGTTCTTTGCCGAGGTGTTCAAAGGTTACGATGCCCTCGATCTTGGCAAAGAGGGTGAAATCCTTACCCATCCCAACATTCACACCCGGATGAATGCGGGTTCCGCGTTGACGCACCAGGATCGACCCGGCTTGGACCAGCTGCCCGCCAAAACGTTTCACTCCCAGCCTCTGGCCGGCGCTATCCCTGCCGTTCCTTGAACTTCCCTGTCCTTTTTTATGAGCCATGTTACCTCCACGGATCCTTTCGTTTGGGGCGATTACTGTAAACTGATTTCTTTGATCTTCATGGTGGTGAAGAATTGACGGTGGCCTTGTCTCTTGGCGTAGCCCTTGCGCCGTTTCATCTTGAAGACGATCACTTTTTTGGCTCTCCGTTGCCCCATGATCTCTCCTACGATCCTGACATTAGGAAGCAAGGGGTCGCCGGCCAAGACTTTTTCTCCTTCCGCGTATAGAAGAACATTTTTGATTTCGACTAAATCCCCAGCCTGGCCTTCTATTTTTTCCACCCGAATAGTATCGCCAGGGGAAATTTTGTATTGTTTTCCACCCGTCTGGATTATTGCGTACACATCATCCTCCAAATTCTATGCCTTTATGACCGTTAGCAGATTTTTTCAGTTCAGAAATTTGATGGTCTCGTAAAAAGTCCCGTTTTCGTCATTGCGAGGAGTTCCGCCCATGCGGTACGACAAAGCAATCCCGTATTTTTAAGCACTTATAAAAACGAGATTGCTTCGCTTTCGCTCGCAATGACTCTTCTGCCGACTTTTTACGAAACCATCAATTTACATTATAAAAATTCCGGTTCCTTTTTGTCAACGGAAAACTGGCCGTTGCTGCTATGAATTTCAAATTGCTCCAGATGGTAGTCGCTTTTGCCGCTGACCAGGATGCGTTTGCTGAAGCGCTTTTCCAGTTTTTCCACCTCGCAGCGGGCTTCATCATACAGATAATTGGCAACATTTGGATGCACATTGACCAGGATATTATCTCCCCGCAAATCACGGATGTCCCGCTGAACCTCCCGCAGAATCTCCTGGCAGATGGTCGAACGGGATTTGAGAAACCCCCGTCCTTCACAGTAAAAACACCTTTCACTTAAGATGCGCCCCAGGCTTTCCCGGGTGCGTTTTCGGGTCATCTCCACCAACCCCAATTCGGATATCTTCAGAATATTGGTTTTGCTTTTGTCTTTTTTCAGGGCTTCTATGAGGGCCTGGAAAACCTTCTCCCGGCTGGATTCCTTTTCCATGTCAATGAAGTCAATAATGATGATCCCGCCGATGTTGCGCAGCCTTAGCTGGTAAGCAATCTCCTTGACGGCCTCCAGGTTGGTTTTCAGGATGGTGTCTTCTAAATTCCTTTTGCCGACAAAGCGCCCGGTGTTCACGTCGATGACGGTCAGAGCCTCGGTCATTTCGATGACGATATAACCACCTGATTTAAGCCAGACTCTCCGCCCTAAGGCCCGGCTGATTTCCATTTCTATGCCAAAGAAATCGAAGAGCGGCTCTCCCTTGTCGTACATTTCGAGGGAGGATTTGAGCTGGGGCATGAAGGTCTCGCAGAAATCCATGATCTTGCGATATTCCTCCTCCGAATCTATGACCGCCCGCTCCACATCCTGGGTAAATAGATCTCGGATCGCCCGCAGGGTTATATCGAGGTCTTTGTGTAAAAGACTGGGGACCGGACTTGCAGCCTTACGCTTCTGGATGTTGTTCCACATCTTCAGGAGGAAATCCATGTCCTGGCGCAGCTCCGGCTCGCCTTTTCCTTCGGAAGCCGTGCGCACAATCAGCCCGCAGCCGGGGGGCTTGATATGCTGGATGATTTCCCGGAGGCGCCGCCGTTCGGCTTCGTTTTCAATCCGGCGGGAGACGCCAATTTGGTCCACCATGGGCATGAGAACCAGATGACGTCCGGGGAGGGAAATGTGGGAAGTAATCCGGGCTCCTTTTGTTCCTAAAGGTTCTTTGGACACCTGGACCAGGACTTCCTGGCCTTCATGCAAAAGGTCTTCAATCTGAAAGGGGGTATTCAAGTCCGGGATATCTTCTTCTTCACTATCCGGCAGCCCGTTGCAGTCGTCCTCGCGGGCGCCCATCATGAATTCCAAATCATCGAAGTCCTGATGGACGTCGGTAACATAAAGGAAGGCAGCTTTTTCCAGACCGATGTCCACAAAAGCAGCCTGCATCCCGGGAAGAACCCGAACTACCCGGCCTTTGTATATGTTCCCGCTAATACCTTGTTCAGAATTACGCTCCAGATATAGTTCGACGAGAACTCCGCTTTCCAGCAGGGCCACCCGGGTTTCGCCGGAATTGACATTGATCAGGATTTCATTGGCCATGGGTCTGATTCCTTGAACTGTACCTGGATTTTTTGAACGCTTAGCGAGGGCCGGTTACCTTCAGGCCAGCCAAAGATAAAATCCAGAACTTCCTCCGGCCGGATGATTCCTCCCGGGCCGGAACGAATCTTCATCTCCAGATTAAGTTCATCCACCAGCGAGAGGGATTCTACCATAGTCTTCAGGTCTAAGGGTTTATTTTTCCTTGTCCAAAAAACCGGTATTTTTTCCTCTTGCAGGAAGAAGTCAATTTTTTTCGCCCGCAGGCCGTCAGGTTCAGTGAAGCTAATTCTATACAATACGTCGATAATACTATCAAAAATGGAGGGTGATTTCAAGCTAATTTCTTTTGTTTTTAGTATTTTTATCCCCGGCGGGAGAAGGGCATTCAGTCTGATGGCGGCCTCTTCAGGGTGGAGCATGCCCTGAATCTGGTAATCGAGGAATTCCGCGAAGCTTTCATAGCCGACGGGAAGGGGAGGGCCAAAAGACACTTTTGGCAAAGGGTGAAATCCTTGAGAAAAGACTAAAGGAAACTGAGCACGGCGGAAAGCCCGCATCATCGACCGGGACAATTCCAGGTGGCCGATGAATTTGGCCGGCCCGGATTTGGCAAACTGCGAGCGAAAACGGCGGATCGGCAAAGGAAACTCATTTGGTTTTTTGGGTAGGGGAATATTGGGGCAGGGGACCTCAAGATCATTGGCTATTCGGTTACTGAAAAGGTCAACCCCGCCGCAAACCCCGCAGCTATTGCAGGAGGCCCGGCGGCAGTCTCCAGTGGAAATTGCCGCAAAGGCCTTGCTGCGCTCCTCTTCAAGAAAGCGTTTATTGATCCGCGAATTTAGGTGGTCCCAGGGCAAGATTTCGTTAAGCTCCCTCCGGCGAAAGGCGTAAAAAAATGGATCCACGCCAGTCTGGGCAAAAGCTTTTTCCCAGAGGTCATAACGAAAATGATCTCCCCATCCATCCAGGCGGCAACCCAGGTTGTAGGCGGCCATAAGAGTCAGGCCCAGCCTGCGGTCGCCCCGGGCAAAGACTCCTTCCAGCAGGCTCAGCCGGGGGTCGGACCATTTCAGGCGAAACCCGTATTGTTCCAGGTTTTTGCGCAAATATTTTTGCTTCTTAGCCGTTTCTTCCGCAGGGCACTGGGGCTCCCATTGGAAAGGGGTGTGGGCTTTGGGTATAAAATTAGAGATGCTGACGTTAATATGGGCTGAGCCTTTAGCCCGGCGAGCCCCTGTTAGAGCTTTACGGCAAAGAGAAACGATGCCCCCAAGGTCCTCCTCTGTTTCAGTGGGAAGGCCGAGCATGAAGTAAAGTTTGACCATCTGCCAGTTGGCCATAAAAACAGCGCGGATGGTGGCCAGGAGGTCTTCTTCCGTGTTCCCTTTATTGATAACCTGGCGCAGGCGCTCTGTCCCGGCTTCGGGAGCCAGGGTAAATCCGGTTTTGCGCACTTCCCGGATCTTTTGGATGAGGGAAGGGGTGAGGGTTTCCACCCTGAGGGAAGGGAGAGAAACGGCCACTCGCTCATTCCGGTATTGATCGATGATGTGCGTAAGCAAAGGCTCAATACATGAGTAATCACCCGTGCTCAGGGAAAGGAGGGAGACTTCATCATGTCCGGTGCTTTTTAGACCTTCTTCAACCAGATGTAAAATTACTTGGGGGGAACGCTCCCGCAGGGGGCGGTAGATCATTCCGGCCTGGCAAAAGCGGCATCCCCGGGTGCACCCCCGGGCGATTTCGATATTCAGGCGGTCGTGGATTACTTCCATGTAAGGAAGGATGGGACGCTTGGGAAAATCGCCTCTGTCCAAATCTGGCAGAATGCAACGCAGAACAGTTGAATATCCCGTCTTCCGGGGAATGATATTTTTGATTCTTCCGTCTGGTTCGTATTCAATCTGAAAAAAAGAGGGGATATAAACCCCTTCAATACCGGAGAGGCTGGTCAGAAGCTCGGCTTTAGATTTAACCTTTTCGCGGGAATCGATAATATCCCGGCAAATTTTAAGGACCACTTCTTCCCCATCCCCTAGAACAAAGGCGTCAAAAAAATCAGTTAGGGGCTCGGGGTTGGCGGCGCAGGGGCCGCCGCCGATGATAATTGGATCATTCTCGCCCCGGTCCGCAGCTTTCAGAGGAATCCCGGAAAGGTCCAGGATATTCAAAACGCCGGTATAATTAAGCTCATACTGTAAGGAAAAACCAATGACATCGAACTCTTTCAACGGCAGAGAGGATTCCAGGGAGGTTAAAGGTAAGTCACGTTCCCGGAGAAACTTTTCCATGTCGGGCCAGGGGGCGAAAACCCGCTCGCAGGCGACATCCGGGTGCTGGTTGAGGATATGGTAGAGGATTTGCAGCCCGAGGTGGGACATGC
>JASEHN010000152.1 GCA_030018715.1 Thermodesulfobacteriota bacterium
TTTAAAGCGCTGTAAATTTCCCCTGGTGAAGTTTTTTGGAGGAGACCCAGAGGTTTTAAAGGCCGTGGCTTATCCCATGCAGGGCATGCCTCTCGGCCTGGGAGACGTCGGAGTAAAAATCCAAGCTTTTCCATTTATTCCTCTCGCCCTAATTATATGGCGCGGCGATGCGGAATTTCCCGCTGAAGGAAATCTACTCTTCGATGTTTCCATAACAGAATATCTGCCGGTGGAGGACATCGTCATCCTGGCCGAGACGGTGGTGTGGAAGCTGGTAAAAAACAGGTAATAGGTAATAGGTGATAGGTTTTAAAATTTGAATTTCTACTTATGACCTATAACCTATGACCCATGATCTGGATATTTTTTATGAAACTGGCGGTGACTGGAAAAGGCGGGGTAGGTAAAACCACGGTTGTGGCTGGATTGGCCCGGGTGTTCGCAGAGCGGGGGCAGAAAGTTTTAGCCATCGATGCTGACCCGGCGAGCAACCTGGCCCTGGCCCTGGGTTTTCCCAGGGATCAGCGCCTTACACCCATCTCAGCCATGAAAGAGCTGATTGAAGAGCGGACAGAGTCAAAGTCCGGCACAATGGGGGGATTTTTCAAACTTAACCCGCGCGTGGATGACTTGCCGGAAAAATATACCCTTGAAAAAGATGGAATTAGGCTGATGGTCATGGGCACCGTGCAGAAGGGGGGAGGAGGGTGTGTCTGCCCCGAGAATGTGATGGTGAAAACATTGGTCGCCCATCTCCTTTTGCATCGGGGGGAAGTGGTTATCCTGGATATGGAGGCCGGGGTGGAACATTTGGGCCGGGCTACGGCCAGCGCCGTGGATAAGCTGATTGTGGTCGTGGAACCAGGCCAGCGGAGTCTGGAAGTTGCCCAGAAAATCCGCCAATTGGCCACAGATATCGGCCTTATGAACATTGGTTTGGTGGGGAATAAAATTCGCAATGAAGCTGACCGGGAATTCCTTTTAACCCACATGGCCGGCCTTTCTTTTTTGGGCTTTCTTCCGTACGATCAGAAGGTCATCGAAGCTGACCTTACCGGAACTCCCCCCTACTTAAACAACCCGGAGTTTTTGCGCGTCATGGGAGAGATTGTCGATAAAATTGGTTCTTAAGGATTGGAATGATGATTTTTATCGGCGAAAGCATCAATGGCCTCAACTCCCGTATCTATAAGACTATCCTGGAAAAAAATAAAGAAACGATTCAAATACTGGCCCGAAGGCAAGTGGAAGCCGGAGCTGGTTATTTAGACCTGAATGTGGGAACGGCCTGGCTCAGACCCGCGGAAGTCATGGTCTGGCTGGTGGAAACCGTTCAGGAAGTTACGGACACGCCTCTGGCCATTGACAGCCGGCGACTTGATGTAGTCGAAGCCGGGTTGCAGGTGTGCAAAAAACCGGCGATGATCAATTACACCACCGGCGAGAAAGAAAAATTAGCCAAATTCATGGAACTGGCTATAAAATATCAGACGGCCATCGTCGCCCTGACCATGGACGAACAGGGAATTCCGCCGCACGCCGTGGGGCGCGTGGCCATCGCTAAACGGATCATGGACTTTGCCGAGGGATACGGATTACCCAGGGATCGGCTATTCATTGATCCGGTTCTCCTGCCCTTGAAATTTTCCCATAGCCAGGGCCCCATTATCATTGAATCTATCCGCCAGATTGCCCGGGAGAGGGTTTCTCCCCACATTGTGGTGGGCCTGAGCAACTGTTCCCAGGGGACGAAGCAGAGAAGATTGATCAACCGCACTTTCCTGGCCATGGCCATGGCCTGCGGGTTGGATGCCGTGATCGCCGACGTTTTGGATCATCATTTGGTGGAAACGGGCATGGCCGCGGAAGTCATACTGGAACGTCATCCCGCGGCGGATCAATTTTTCCGGGGAGTTAAAAAACCGCCGGCACAGGCCGGTTAACTGGATTGTATAGGAAATTCCTTGTTGGACACAGATGAACACAGATTTTCTGGATATTAAAAAAATTCACAGAAAATATATATCTGCGTTTATCTGCGAAAATCTGTGTCCCAAATAAATTTGAAAAGCAATTTCCATAAAAATATACAGGAGATTTTTTCATGGCTGAAGTTGCGATTACCCTAAATGGACGACGGCTCAAAGGAAATACCTCCCAAACCATTTTAGAGATGGCCGAAAAAGAAAGAGTTTTTATCCCCACCTTGGCCACCTGCCATCATCCCCCCTTACAACCGCAAGAGACTTGCCTGATTTCGGTGGTCAAAATCAAAGGAGAACCGCGGCCGGTCGCTCCCTGCGCGCACTTGATTCTCGATGGAATGGAAGTGGAGACCGACACCCCTGAACTTACCGAAATTCGCAAAGAAGTTCTTTCTTTATTATTGGAGAAGCATTACGGGGACTGCGTGGCCCCGTGCTACCTTGCCTGCCCTGGAGAACTGGACGTTCAGGGATATGTCGCCCACATTGCCCGGGGAAATTACCTGGATGCTTTGCGGTTGATCTGGGAAAAACTCCCTCTCCCCGGCGTAGTCGGGAGAGTCTGCCCTCATCCCTGCGAAGAACCCTGCCGGCGCACGAGGGTGGAGGAGCCGATCAGCATCAAGGAATTGAAGCGTTTTGTGGCTGATTATGCTTTGGAGGTGGGGGTGAAGCTGACTCCATCAATTCCTCCGGATTCCGGCCAGCGGGTGGCGGTTGTCGGCGGAGGGCCTGCCGGTCTTTCAGCAGCCTATTATCTTCGCCTTAAGGGACACCACGTGACCATTTTTGAATGGAGGCCGAAACTTGGGGGGCTTCTCAGGTACGGCATCCCGGAATATCGTCTTCCCCTGGACATCCTCGATGGGGAGATTCAGCAGATATTGGACCTGGGAGTAGAAGTCAGGACTGAACAGAAATTGGGCGAAGACTTTTTTCTCTCCGGCCTGCGCAGCCAGGGATATGGGGCCATTTTTCTTAGCCCGGGGGCCTGGAAATCCACCCGTATGGGAGTTCCGGGAGAGGAGCTTACCGGAGTAATTTCCGCTCTGGATTTCCTGCCCCAGGCTGCCGCCGGAAAGATCCAAAAAGTTGGCAAGCGAGTGGCCGTGATCGGCGGGGGTAATGCCGCCATGGATGCCACCCGGACATCTTTGCGCCTGGGGGCCGAGGAGGTCGTTCTTCTTTACCGGCGCTCCCGCAAAGAGATGCCGGCCAACCCGGAGGAAATAAAGGCCATTGAAGAAGAAGGGGTGCAATTGAATTTTCTGGTCACTCCCACAAGAATTTTTTCCAAGGAAGGACGGGTCCATGGCCTGGAATATTTGCTAAATGAACTGAAAGAAGCCGATGCCAGTGGCCGGGCCCGCCCGGTTCCCATCCCTGGTTCCGAGACCAGGATCGAAGCTGACCTAATAATCGCGGCCATTGGCCAGTCCCCTGACGTGTCTTTCCTGGAGAAAGAGAAGGATCTTTTAGGTCTGGCCCTCAGCGAGAGCGGCGCGCCCATGGCCGATTCCTTAACTCTCCAGACCTCGCTTCCTTTTCTGTTTGTGGGAGGAGATTTTTATCGCGGGCCGCAAACCGTAATTCAAGCCGTGGCTGATGGTCGCCGGGCGGCCAGGTCAATCCATCAATATCTGAATAACCAGGCCTTAACTCCCGAGGAAAAACCATTTAACGTGAGTAAGGGAAAGCTTACCGAGGTTGACGTCAGCAATTTTGAAGGAATTCCCACCCAACCCCGCCTCCATGCTCCCGTCCTGCCTCTGGGCGATCGGCTGCAAAGTTTTAAGGAGGTCGAGATTGGTTTCAATGAGGCCAAGGCCAAAGAGGAATCCAACCGATGCCTTTCCTGTGGCTGTTTAGATATCTTCGAATGTAAACTTAAGGATTTAGCAACCTTTAGTAAAGTGAACGTAAATGATCTTACCCTCTGGAACAAACCCAGGTATCCCATTGAGGATACCCATCCGTTCATCAATGTTGACCCGAATAAATGTATATCCTGCGGGACTTGCGTTTACGGTTGTTCTGAGTACCAAATCCAAAAAGCCATGGAATTATGGGAAAAGAAAGAGGAGACAACACCTCCGTCTTTGGTTCCATTTATCAACGACAAGTGCGTATCCTGCGGTTGGTGTGTAGGGCATTGTCCCACCGGCGCCCTGCAGGAAAAAATGGAGGGGAAACCAGGTCCGTTTCAACTGAAAAAAATCCGGACCACCTGCACTTATTGCGGCGTGGGATGCCAGATCTACCTGGGCGTGGCCGGGAGCGAAGTAGTCCGGGTGGAAGGAGTGCCGGAGGCTCCTCCCAACTTCGGCCACCTTTGCGCCAAAGGAAGATTCGGCTACAATTTTATTCATCACCCCGATAGGTTACGTTATCCCCTGATCCGGGAAAATAGCAAATTCCGGGAAGCCTCCTGGGAAGAAGCCCTGGATTTGGCCGCCCGCCGGTTTGGAGACATCCGCAATCAGTATGGACCCCAGGCCCTGGCGGCCCTCACCTCGGCCAGAGTTACGAACGAAGATAACTATTTAATGCAGAAGTTGGTCAGAGCGGTTTTCAGGACCAACAATATAGATCACTGTGCCCGCCTCTGACACTCCTCAACTGTGGCCGGTCTGGCCGCGGCTTTTGGGAGTGGGGCGATGACTAACACCATCGGCGATATTGAAGCAGCCGATTTGATCCTGGTGACCGGTTCCAATCCCACGGAAAATCATCCGGTTATCGGAGCGGCCATTAAACGCGCCGTCACCCACCGGGGGGCGAAACTTATCGTGGTTGACCCCAGGAGGATCGAGCTGGCTGATTACGCCACGCTCTGGCTTTCCCAGAAACCCGGGACAGACGTGGCCTGGATGAATGGGTTGATGCACGTGATCATGAAGGAGGGGCGGATTGACGAGGCCTTCATCCGGGAAAGAACCGAAGGGTTTGCCAAATTGAAAGCCTCCCTGGAAACCTATACTCCTGCTTATGTATCGGCGATTACCGGAATACCGGAAAAACAGATCATTGAAGCAGCGCGGCTTTTCGCGGGAGCCAAGGCAGCTTCTGTTGTTTATGCCATGGGCATCACCCAGCACATAAACGGCACGGATGCCGTGAAAGCCCTGGCCAATCTGACCATGCTCTGCGGCCATTTGGGTATTCCCCGCGCCGGACTGAATCCCTTGCGCGGCCAGAATAATGTCCAGGGAGCCTGCGATATGGGGGGGCTTCCCAATGTTCTTCCCGGGTATCAAGCGGTAACGGACAAGATTATGGCCGCCAAATTTGCCGAAGCCTGGGGAGTCCCAAGTCTTCCTGATCAACCGGGTCTTACCGTTGTTGAAATCATGAGGGCGGCAAAGAAAAAGGAGGTGCGCGGCCTTTACATCATGGGGGAAAACCCGGCCTTATCGGATGCGGATACGAACCATGTGCTGGAGTCTTTACAGAGCCTGGATTTTCTGGTAGTCCAAGATCTTTTCCTGACCGAGACCGCAAGATTAGCTCACCTTGTTCTTCCCGGGATTTCTTTCGCCGAAAAGGAAGGGACCTTTACCAACACTGAGCGGAAGGTCCAGCGGGTGCGCCAAGCTATCCAACCGATCGGGAAAGCCAGGCCAGACTGGGAAATCATCAGTGAGCTTTCTTCACGCATGGGATATCCGATGAAATACGAAAAAGCCGAGGATATATTCAACGAAATGCGTAAGCTCACCCCCTCCTATGCCGGCATTACCTACGAGCGCCTCGAAGAAAATGGTTTGCAATGGCCCTGCCCGGCTCTGGATCATCCCGGAACCCCGTATTTGCATAAGGGAAAGTTCTCCCGGGGTTTGGGGAAATTCCATGTCATTGAGCACACCGGACCGGCCGAAACTCCTGATGCCGAATTTCCTATTATGCTTACCACGGGGCGAATTTTATACCACTACCACACCTGCACCATGACCGGGAAAACCAGAGGATTGAACGAGCTGGCCCCTGAGTGTCTCGTGGAAATTTGTCCTGCAGATGCCGAGAATCTGGGGATTAAAGACGAAGAACGGGTGCGGGTTATCTCCCGCCGGGGAGAGATTCTGGCCAAGACAAAAGTTTCATCCCGTTCTCCTGAGGGGTGTATTTTCATCCCCTTCCATTTTGCCGAGGCCGCAGCAAATCGCCTGACCCATTCTTTCGCTTTGGACCCGGTGTCCAAAATTCCCGAATTTAAGGTGTGTGCCGTGAAGGTGCAAAAAATTTAGTTCTTTTTATATTCCCCCTCTCCCTTGACGGGCATAAAGCGCTAACTTAACAAGAAATCCCCCCCTTTCCAAAGGGTAACAAAAAATTCCCCCCTTTTCTAAAAGGGGGGTCAGGGGGGATTTCGCGCTAATGCCCTCAACTTTCTCCTTGTCTTGCCTTCCTCTTTTTGCTATTTTCCTATTAGTTTAACCTAATCCCCTCATTAAAGTTGCGATAGAATACGCATTCAGATCATATGTAATGCGTGTTTGACAGTTCTTTCCTTTTTGGCTAGTTCTCATTCAGAAACTCCCTCTCCCTGGCGGGAGAGGGGTGGGGTGAGGGAGATAAGGTACATTTGCCTGGGCGCCACGTGGCTTAATTCACGGTCAAAAAATGGTATAATGTTTTCATAATTCGTAAGACGAGGGGGGAAATGATATGCAGAAGGTAAAAGAGGAAGTTAGTAGTCTTCTTACCCGGTTACCAGACGATTGTTCACTGGAGGATGTCCAGTATCACCTTTATGTTCTCCAAAAAATTGAACGCGGGCTGAAGGATATGGAAGAGGGGAGAGTTTATACGCAGGAAGAGGTTGAGAAGCGGATGGCCAAATGGATCGGAAAGTAATCTGGTCTTATGAAGCCACTGATGATCTTGATGCCCTTGCGGAATATATCGCAAGGGATTCTTCTTTTTACGCCGCAGCATTTACCCAGCAGGTTCTGGATATAAGCCGTTCACTCAATGTTTTTTCCGAAAGAGGACGCATTGTTCCAGAGCTTGGCAATCCTGATATTCGAGAACTTCTCATCAGAGAATACCGCCTCATTTACAATATAAAACAATCCCGTGTTGTAATACTGGCTCTTGTTCATGGCGCCA
>JASEHN010000153.1 GCA_030018715.1 Thermodesulfobacteriota bacterium
CAACGACGAAGGTGAAGCGCAACGCCGCAGATGGACTTTTTACGAAACCATCAATCATAAAAGACTCAGAATACCGCAGACAGAATCCAGAAGTCAGGAGAAAAACCCCCATTTCTTATTGTTTAGGAAATTATTAAAATCATTCTTTTTGGCCGGTAATCCATTTTACCATCCGGCTATCATAGCAAAATTATCAATCGTCAATGATCAGTGGAAAAAGACTTTGTTACGGGAATTGTTAATTTCTAATTGAACATTTTGCAATGATTTTTAATTATGACTTCTGACTCCTGTATTCTTCTTTTCTCGAATTCTTCTTCGCTGATCGGGTAGAAGCGGGCATAATCTCCAGCCTGGAAATAAGCAGGAGGATTCCGCTTCAGGTCAAACAGGGTAAGGGGCGTCCGGCCGATTAACTGCCATCCCCCGGGCGATTCCACAGCATAGATTCCCGTTTGTATGCCTCCAATTCCCACAGAGCCGGCAGGGACTTTGATCCTGGGGGTTTGCAGGCGCGGGGTCCGGATCTTTGAGGGAACAGTGCCCATGGCCGCGAATCCCGGAGAAAAACCGACCACGTAAACCAGGTAAGTTTCTCTTGTATGGAGTTGAACTACTTCTTCTGCAGTTATTTGATTATGCCGGGCAACAAACTCGATATCAGGACCGTACAACCCCCCATAAACCACTGGTATTTCTTTGACCTCGGGGCTGATTTTCGCCTCCAGGAGGTTACTGCCAAAAAGGCTGCGAGCCCATTGTTCCACCTGGGAGAAAGAAAGCAGAAAGGGATCGTAATAGATCAGCAATGTGCAATAGGAGGGGATTAGTTCTCCAATCCCAGGAATCCTGTGCTGGTCGGCATTACGGGCGAAAGCCTGGACAAGGCGGTTGATGGCCGGGTTGATCTCCAGCCCGAATTCGATGAGGATGGCCTGGTCTCCGGCCGGCAGAATTCTGGGAGATCCTTCCATCCTTTTACTGCCCCATAGGTTTGACGGCGATCCCGGCCTTTTTGACCTCTCCCCTTATTTTTTGCAGAATGGCAAGGGCGCTGGGAGTATCCCCATGAACGCAGAGAGTCTCAGGTTTTACCTTTACTTTGGTGCCGTCGTGGGCGATTACGTATCCTTCCTGAACGATCGTCAGGGCCTGCCGGGCTGCTTTTTCCGGGTCATGGATGACGGACCCGGCGATCTTACGCGACTGCAGCGTTCCATCGGGATTGTACACCCGGTCCGCATAAACCTCTTCCACATATCGGGCTCCAACTTCCTTAGCTGCCTGGACCATTACCGTGCCAGCCAGGGCTACGAAAATAATCTCTTTGCTGAAACGGGCTGCCGCGCGGGCGATGGCTTTGGAAACTTCCAGATCTACAAAAGCCACATTGCCCAGAGCTCCGTGGGCCTTGATATGCTGCAACGGCAAGCCATGGGCGCGAGCGAAGGCATAGATGGCGCCCATCTGGTATAAGAGATAATTTTCGATCTCCGTTAGATTAAGATCCATGCGCCTCCGCCCGAATCCCATAAGATCCGGGTAACCGGGATGTGCGCCTACAGCCACTCCCTTTTCTTTGGACAGGCGAACCGTCTGCTCCATAACCATGGGATCTCCGGCATGCCAGCCGCAGGCGATGTTGGCCGAGGAGATGTATTCCATCACTTCTGCATCCCGGCCCAAGGTATATGCGCCGAAACTTTCCCCCATATCGCAGTTGATATCGATTCGATCGGGCAAGGTCTCCTCCCTTTTTATTATTGGCCACAGAGCACACAGAGAGCACAGAGGAAAATAATCCAAAAATCAAATATCAAAAATCGCATCACTTTAGCCCTTTGAAAAAAGTCTACGTTTTGTCATTCCGTGATCTCTGTGCCCTCTGTGGCTAATTTTAATTTAATTTTCATCTCTGCGCTCTCGGCGTGCTCTGCGGTGAATAAGGGTTACTTGTTCGGGCCGTACAGGAAGCAGGCTACCCAGTGGTCGGGCTCAATCTCCTTCAATTGAGGTACTGCTGTGGGACACATGTTAAACTTGTTCAAGCAGCGGGTGTGGAAGTTGCATCCCGAAGGGGGATGGATGGGGCTGGGCACTTCCCCCTGGAGAAGGATACGCTTGCGTTCGAGAGTTGGATCGGGTACGGGGTTAGCTGAAAGCAAAGCCTGCGTATAAGGATGCTTGGGCTGGCGGTACAGGTCTTCACTCCGGGCCAGCTCAGCGATCCGCCCGAGGTGCATCACGGCCACCCGGTCGCTGATGTGCTCCACTACGTGGAGATCATGCGCGATAAAAAGATAGGTCAGGTGAAATTCCTGTTGCAAATCTTCCAGGAGGTTCAAAACCTGAGCTTGGATGGAAACATCCAGGGCCGATACAGGCTCATCGGCAATGATCAGCTTGGGGTTTAAGGCCAAAGCCCGGGCAATGCCGATTCGTTGCCGCTGCCCGCCGCTGAACTCGTGGGGATAGCGGTTGATGTTTTCCGGTCTCAGGCCGACTACTTCCATCAATCTGAGCACCCGTTCTTCCTGTTCTTTTCTGTTGCCGATTTTGTGAATGATTAAAGGCTCCCCGATGATTGAACCCACGGTCTTGCGCGGATTCAAGGAAGAATAAGGGTCCTGGAAGATGATCTGCATCTGCCGCCGGAGCTGGCGCAGGCGCTCGGAGCTGTAATGGAGAATGTCCTCCCCCTCGAATAAAATCTGCCCCTCGGTGGCCTCCTCCAGCCGAAGGATCAGCCGGCCCAGGGTTGATTTCCCACAGCCGGACTCTCCGACCAAACCCAGCGTCTCTCCCCGGCGTATGGTCAGGTTAACTCCCACCACGGCCTGGACAAAGATTTTTTCCCGGGAGAAAAAATGGGTGTGTACCGGAAAGAATTTTTTTAAATTTTTGACTTCAACGAGGTTGCCGTTGTCACTCATGGGAAAAGAATCCACTCATCACATATTTTTGGGACCCAGACGAACACAGATTTTTAAAAAAATGTGAAAAAAAGCTTAAGGAATTTACACTATTATAGTTATTTTTTATCTGTGAAAATCTGTGTCCTAATTGAATTGTATAGGAAATTCCTTTTTTCAACTTTAGTCCGCCTCAGGCGGATCGCTTTAGACACTTGACACTTATCCTTTATTTTTTCGGTTTTAAGAACTCTGTGATCTCTGTGCCCTCTGTGGCTAATTTAATTTTCGTTCATGCAGCCAGCAACGCACCAAATGCCCCTCTTCCGCTTCGACCAGCAGAGGTTCTTCCGTACACCGATCAAAGGCATACTTGCAGCGATTGGAGAACTTGCACCCCTGGGGAAGATCCAGGAGCGAAGGAACTAATCCCGGGATCGCTTCCAGTCTTTGTTTCCGGCCGTGGTCTTCATCCAGCCGGGGGATGGATTTTAGCAAGCCCTGGGTGTAAGGATGCTTCGGGCTGGCAAACAGCGGGCGAACCGCTGAGTACTCCACGATTCGCCCGGCATACATCACAGCCACTTTCTGGGCGGTTTCGGCGATCACTCCCAGGTTGTGGGTAATCAGAATGACCGACATTCCTTTTTCTTTTTGCAGGCGGTTGATCAGCTCTAAAATCTGGGCCTGGATGGTCACGTCCAGAGCTGTTGTGGGTTCGTCGGCGATCATCAGTTTGGGGCTGCAGGCTAAGGCCATGGCGATCATGGCCCGCTGGCGCATGCCCCCGCTTAACTGATGCGGGTATTCAGAAATGCGCCGCTCCGGCGCGGGAATGCCCACCAGTTTGAGCATCTCGACAGAACGGTTCCAGGCTTCCTTCTTGGGCAATCTTTCATGAAGCCGCAGCACTTCAGAGATCTGATCCCCGATCTGAAAAACCGGGTTCAACGAGGTCATGGGTTCCTGGAAGATCATGGAGATGGAACGGCCGCGGATCTTACGCATCTCGGGTTCAGAAAGAGTAAGCAGGTTGTTTCCACTGAAAAAGATTTCCCCGTTGACAATCCTTCCCGGAGGGTCCGGGACGAGGCGCATGATAGAGAGGGCCGTGACGCTTTTGCCGCACCCGGATTCCCCCACCACACCCAGGGTTCCCCCTTCTTCCAGCTCTAAGTCCACTCCGTCAACGGCTTTGGCCACGCCATCATCCGTGAAGAAGTAGGTATTCAGGTTGCGAATCTTTAATAAAATATTGTTTTCACGGCCCATAAAAATTCCTGTTTCAGAAAAAATCCGGAGGGGTCGGACGAAAGGACAGATTTTATGGATAAAAATACCTTAGCTTTTAGTTTTTGTCAAATAAGGATTACAGGATTTTTTCACTCTATGGCAAATAGGTCAGCCTTGCTGCCTCTCCCTGATATTTTCCCGTAGATAAAAAGCTGCTCCGAAAGGCTTTTATCCAGGCCAAACTCCTTGCGAATAGCCTTGAGAGTTTCCTCTGAGGCGCCCCGGCTTCTCCGACATAAGCCATGGCCGGGTCCCCGGGGGCAATGCGCATAAATCGTCATTCCCGCCCCCGCTTTCGCGAGGGTAAACTTCAGCGGGAATCCAGAAAGCAGACTGGATTCTGGGTCAAGCCCGGAATGACAAAGCATATGAGGCATATTTTAGATATGCGCAAAAATATATGTCGTCATGTATAGCTTTTGCAGTGATCGACTTAAAGAATTTTGTTCGGAAGCGGATTAGAGACGGCAACGCAGTATCTAAAAGAATATTCAAAAAACCTTGATCTCCAGATGATCAATATGTTACCATACCCTCCCCTTTCGATAAAGGGGTGTCGTGGGGTAGCAAAACGTTTCCCCTTCTAATGTTTGATGGAATAGGAAAGGCTTCTTTTGGGGAAACTCCAAGAAATCTTCCAGGGTTTCCCGCAAGAAGGTGGGCTATTATACCCCCAAAAACATAAATTGAGCTTGCCTAATAAATGGGGCGGTTCAGGAGCCGTGACTTATGCGAATCATAGTCCCAATAAAACAGGTACCCGAAACCAACGCTGTTAAAATGGACGAAGTTACTGGCACGATGATACGCGAGGGGGTCGAGGCCATCATTAACCCTCTGGACCTTTATGCCATTGAAATCGCCATCCGGCTGCGGGAAAGTTATGGAGGTGAGGTCATCGCTATTTCCATGGGTCCCGCCAAGGCGATGATGGCTTTGAGGGAAGCCATCGCCATGGGGATCGATCAAGCCGTATTGATCTCCGACAAATCGCTTGCAGGCAGTGATACCTGGGCGACGAGTTACGCCTTAGCTGCAGCCATTAAACGCCTGACCAACAGTCCGGATGACCCCGGGAGGAACTCCCTCGGACTTGCCGATTGGGGGGGCGGGTTCGACCTGATCTTGTGTGGAGAACGGGCCACAGATGGGGATACCGGTCAGGTCGGGCCGGGAATTGCGTCATTCCTGAACTTGCCCATTGGCACATATATTGGCAAGATCGAGCAGATCGGCAACGGGATCTGCCGCGTCCATCGGCTGATTGAGGACGGATACGAGATCTTGGAATTACATCTCCCGGCCTTATTGACGGTGGTTAAAGAGATAGCTAACCCGCGCCTGCCAACGCTCCGCGGCAAGCAGAAGGCTAAGAAAGTCCAGATCCCCATTTGGGGCCCCGACCAGTTGCAGGTGCAGGCAAACCAGGTAGGCCTACAAGGATCACCCACCCGGGTTGTCAAAATTTTTCGGCCCAAGGTGGCCCGGCAGGGCCAAAAAGTGCTGGCGACTGATGAGCGGACTATTTCCGAAGCGGCAGACCATCTGGTGAAATTCTTGCAGCAAAAAGATATGCTATAAGCGATAATGCCAACTAGGCGATGATCGTGAGTCATAAAAAGGCATTACGTAGCTCGAGATATTTAAGATATGGGTTATTTCCTTCGATGGTAAATTGGCATTTAATAGGGAATCTGGGAGAACGGTAATGGACTATCGAGGTGTCTGGATTCTGGCTGAACAATCTTCTGGCCGGGTACAGCGCATCAGTTATGAGTTGCTGACGCGCGGAAGGGAGCTCGCCGAAAAAAGAAATACGGAATTGACCGCTGTGATCTTTGGCCATGAAATTAACCAGGACGATCTGCAGGAATTGATCGAACGTGGAGCTGACCTTGTGCTGGCGATGGAAGCGCCCATCCTGAAACATTTTCTGCCGGAGCCATACGCAGCTTGCCTTTTCCATCTCATCGGTGGCTATAAACCCGAGATCGTTATTGCCGGCGCTACCTCGACTGGCAGAACGCTCATGCCCTACGTTGCCATCAGGGCCAACGCCGGCCTTACCGCGGATTGCACGGTGCTGGACATCGAGGAGGAAACGGGCAATTTGCTCCAGACACGCCCCGCTATTGGCGGCAACATCATGGCCACGATTAAGACCCCAAAGCACCGCCCGCAAATGGCCACTGTTCGGCCAAGATCCACCAAGCCAGCCCCCAGGCAGCCTGGTCGAAAAGGCCAAATCATCCGGTTGCCGGCCCCCGATGAACTGCTGGGCAGCCGGGTAAAAAGAGTGGGTTTCGTCCCTAACCCCGATGTGCATGGTTTGGCTGAGGCGGATGTCATCGTGGCCGTGGGGCGGGGCATCAAAAAAAAGGAAAACATACCCCTGATCCATAAACTGGTCGATGCACTGGATGCGGCGCTGGGGGCCACGCGCGACGTAGTGGACCGAGGCTGGCTGAGCTATCCCCATCAAATCGGCCTCAGTGGTAAGACAGTTACGCCAAAGCTTTACATCGGCGTCGGTGTTTCGGGTTCAATCCAGCATCTTGCCGGAATGCAGACTTCCGAGATTATTGTGGCCATCAATATTGATCCCGAATCCCAGATCTTTCGAGTAGCCAACTTAAGCATCGTCGGCAATCTATTTGAAATTGTGCCCGTGCTGACGGAGAAACTTCTCCAGATCAGGTCCGAGAAGCGGATGTCAGAAACTTGAGTTAATGAAAAAGCCGGCTTTATCTGGCATAGTCAGGGCTTTTTTTAAAATGGAAATACCGGGTAGCGGGAACGCATCTCAGGAATGGGCGGCTGAAATAAATAGATTGTATAGGAAATTTCTTTTTTCGTA
>JASEHN010000154.1 GCA_030018715.1 Thermodesulfobacteriota bacterium
CCGGCGCGTTCCACCCAGACCCCCGGACCTCAACAAAGGTGGTAAAACCACTTTTTCAAACCGCTAAATTGATACACTAAATGAAGTTATCGTTCGTTGGCGATAATTCGCGGAACATTTTTCAGGGAAGAGAAGGAGTTTATAAATGAATTCGGGTTCACAATTTCTAAAATTTACCGGCGCTTCCAAGTACGTGCTCGATCCTGAGCTGGCCAGGATCGTCAACATTTCCATGGAATTGGAGATGCCTCTGTTGCTCAAGGGTGAGCCGGGTACAGGGAAAACCATGCTGGCTTACGCTATTGCCGAAGCCCTGCATATGTCCCTCATTGTCCTGAACGTGAAATCCAGCATGAAACTGGTGGATGCCCTCTACCAGTATGATACGCTCACCCGTCTGAATGACAGCCGTTTCGGCGATTCCAAGCGGGATGTAAGTAATATAGAGGATTACATCAAGATGGGCAAAATCGGGCAGGCTTTTGTTGCGGATGTGCGAGTTGTCCTCCTCATTGATGAAATCGACAAAGCCGATACGGATTTTCAGGACGACATGCTGGACGTGCTGGACCAGATGAGCTTTGACATCGTGGAGATCGACAAGACCATCAAAACCAAACACCGGCCGGTAATTGTCATTACCAGCAACGCCAAGAAGGACCTTTCCGATCCTTTCCTGGGGCGCTGCACTTTCCATCACATTGCTTTTCCCAATCCCGATATAATGCGGGAAATTATTAACGTTCATTTTCCTCAATTAGAAAGGGAATTGAGCAAGGCCTGTATCGAAACCTTTTACCGCCTGCGGGAAATTCCCGGAGTGGAGAAGAAACCGGCCACCCGCGAGTTGATTAATTGGATTCGCGCCCTGCGCTGCGACCAGGATTTCCGTCCGGGTAGGCTGAACAAGGGCGAAGTCCCTTACCTGGGTGTCCTTTTCAAAAAGAGCTCGGACTACATGGTTGCCGCCCAGCAGGTTGCCCGCTTCCGTAATTGAGGCTATAAATTGTTTGTTCAATTCTTCTATAAACTCCGGGATGCAGGGGTTCCAGCAACTCCCACCTCTTTTTTGCGCCTGCAAAAGGCGCTCAACTTGGGTTTGGTCAACTCCCTGGAGGATTTTTACACCTCGGCCCGGTCTATCCTCATCAAAAGCGAGCGCTATTTTGACCTCTATGATCAAGTCTTCGCTCATTATTTTAAAGGGATGGACATGCCCACCCCGGAAGGGATTGATCTGGATGAAGCGGCAAAATTGTTGCTTGAGGAATGGCTCCGCGATCCCCAAAGCGTGGCCAGAGCCCTGGGCGTGGAAGAAGAAGAGATCCTTCGCCTCACTCCCCAGCAATTGATCGAATATTTCCTTAAACGGCTAAAGGAACAAACCGAAGCCCATCACGGCGGAAACAAGTGGATCGGCACTGGGGGCACTTCTCCAGTCGGCCATTCCGGGCATCATCCCGGAGGAATGCGCGTAGGCGGAAGGTCGCAAGGACAAAGCGCAGTGAAAGTGGCTCTGGAGCGGCGGTACCGGGACTACTCGCAGGAGGGACCACTTACCTCTTCCCAGATGAGTGAAGCCCTGAAACGCCTCAGGCACATGGTTCCAGCCGGGCCCAAGGACCAGGTGAACGTAGAGAAGACTATTTACGAAACAATGCGCAACGCCGGCGAGATTGAAATCATCTTTGACCGCAGACTCAAAGATCGACTGAAGGTGATCCTGATGATCGACAACGGCGGCTGGTCGATGGACCCTTTTGTCGATGTCGTGCAGGCTTTATTTAATTATGCCAGAGATCAATTCAAAGACCTGAAGACTTTTTATTTTCACAACACCGTTTATGATTTCGTATGGGCCGATCCGCCAAGGCGCCGCAAGCCACAGCGGATTGAGGAACTTTCCCGTTTCGACCAGGAGACGCGGCTGATCATTGTAGGCGATGCCAGTATGGCTCCTTACGAACTCATGGGCGCCGACGGTTCCATCCACATTGAGGAACGAAGCCTGCACACTTCCATCGACCGGCTGAACTTATTGGCCAAGACTTTCCGCCACGCGGCCTGGCTCAATCCCCGGTTCGACCGTGAATGGGCCTATGTCCGCACCATCCAAACCATCCGCATGATCTTTCCCATGTTTGAACTCACCCTGGACGGGCTGGAGAAAGCTGTCCGGCATCTGATGAAAAACAATTAATGAAAGGCGCAAGACGTAAGACGAAAGACGAGGGACGAAAGACGAATATTAGATTGGATCTCATGACACGCTTTCGGCTTCTTATCATTATCACAGTCCTTCTTATAGCGGCGGGAAGGAATTCATACGCTGAAGATGTTTTCCGCGTCGAGTATCTCCCGAAAGTGGTCAAGCAGGGGGGGGTCAGCTTTATAAGGACCTCTGGTCCAGCCTCAATTACCTCCATCTACGGGGAGTTTCGAGGTACAAGATTCCCCATGGCCATGGGAGCGCGAAATAGAACCTACGAAGGCCTGCTGGGGATTGACCTGAACACGGAGCCGGCCATATACAAGCTCAAGCTCGTGGCGGAAGATGGGAACCGGAGGGTCTATACGAGAGTTCTCCGGTTAAAGGTGGAGAAGGTTAATTTTAAAACCCAAACCCTGGCACTGCCATCCTCTATGGTTGATCTGGATCCGCAAACTCTGGAACGGGTGGACAGGGAGGAGAAGCGGCTGAAAGCCTTGTTTCAGGGCTACCGGGAGGAAAGACTCTGGAGCGGCGCTTTTGTCCGCCCAGTCTCGGGGGAACTCACCACGGACTTTGGCCTGCGCCGGGTTATAAATGGCCAGCCCAGAAGTCCGCATACCGGCGTTGACCTGAGGGCAGAGGAAGGAACCCCCGTATTGGCGTGCAATAGCGGAGTTGTTGCCCTGGTTGACCAGTTCTTCTTCTCCGGTAAATCGGTCGTCCTCGATCACGGATGGGGTACATACTCGATGTATTTCCATCTCTCAGAAACCCTGGTCAACGAAGGAGAGAGAGTTAAAACAGGAGTCATGCTTGGTCGAGCGGGCTCCACGGGAAGATCCTCAGGCCCCCATCTCCACTGGGGGATTAGAATCAGCGGGGCGCGGGTTGACCCACTTGCTCTTCTAAGGTTAACCGAACACCTGCGCCAATAGAATCCTCCTTAGCGCTTATAATAGCCCCATTCCACCAGGCGCTGGTAGGCGTGCTGGGCGAATTTGCCCTTCTGCGCGATTTGCAAGTAGCGATGATATTCTTTGGCTGATTCCGGTTTGTTCTGCATGCCTTCCTGGGCGAAGCCTTTAAAAAAGATCGTGGTGGGGTTGCCAGGCAGCAGTTTTTCATAGGCGCTAAAATCCTCATAAGCCCCTTGGAAGTCCTTGGTGCGGAGTTTAACAAACCCACTCAGGTGATAAGCCTGGGCTTCTTGCGGATGAACTGCTTTCGCCCTTCCAGAATAGCCCAGCCCTTCCTCATTCTTTTTCTGGATGATTTGACACAGGGTCATCATGATCAGGCCGGCATAATCGTCAGGGGCTTGTTTCAGAGCGCTGTGAAAGTGCGCTTCGGCCTCCCCAAATTTTTGCCGGTTCATCGCTAGTTCGCCTTTTTGCATATCTTCGAGAGCCCCTTTAAGGGAACGCAGTTTAGCGGTATGATCCATGAACCGTTCCCTGTACACGGGGAGGTTCTTAGCGGATTGATACTCAATTCGTGAGGTTTCGACCGCGGTTTGATAGCGCTCATCGCTCATGGGGTGGGTGGCGAACATAAGTTCGATAATCCCGGGCTTATCCTTGGAGAGACTCCGGAGCATGTCCATCAGCGCCACCATGCCCTTTGAATTATATCCGGCCTTAACCATGTATTCCATGCCCAAGGCATCGGCCTCACGCTCGTTATCCCGGCTGTAAGACGCCAGCAGTGCACCGGCTCCGAAACTTCCCAGTTGAGAAGCCAGCTGGCCAAATACTCCCCCCCGGGTGTCGGCTAACACAGAGAGGCTACCCATAATAGCCTGGGACAGCATCCCCTTGGACATCTGTTGAGCGGTGTGACGGGCATTGACGTGCCCTAATTCATGACCCAGCAGGGCGGCCAGTTCCGCTTCATTCTCCAGGGATAGCAGGATTCCGCGCGTACAGGCGATGCTGCCGCCAGGAAAAGCATAGGCATTCACGTAGGTTGCATTGACCACTTGAAAAGAATAAGGCATGTTCGGCCGGTGGGTGCGAACAGCCATATTTTGGCCGACCTGGTTGACATAATCATTCAGGGCTTTGTCCTGCGTCTTGCCATAGTCGGCGGAAAATTGAAAAGGGGAATACTGCTGGTCAATTTGAATTTCCTGATCTTCGGACACAAACATCAATTGTTGTCTTCCGGTAACCGGATTTATTGCGCAGCCAGCCATCCACCCCGCCGTGGACATGGACAAGAGCCATAAAAATTTTCGCCGCGTTAAACCGATTGGTGGGAACACCAGGGGAGATTCTCCTTTCATAGCTCCTCCTGCCCGCTCAGGTAGATCAACTTGAGATTTTCCCAATGGATGAGAGGGATCTCCTTCTTTCTTTATGGTTAAGACTATCCTATGGCTTAGCCCGCAATAATGTTTCCGCTTTAAATAAATTATACTGCTTTTTTTACAATTTTAAATACCTCGATAAATAAAAAAACCGCCGTAGAAGAGCGACTGCTTTAGGGGGGTGAAAATATTTTATTGATTTCTCGGATTGATACCTGTCCATTTACAAGGGAAAACCTTTTGGTTCTAACTTTGATGATCTCGTAAATAGTCAGAAAAGCCGTCACCCCTGCGAAAGCAGGAGTCCAGAACTGCTTGAATTAACTGGATTCCCGCTTTCGCAGAGATTTTAAAGCGGTACATCATTTTACATTTGGGGCCGATATTGTCAAATGCGCAAGCTATGGAATTAGATATACTTAGGATTCGGCTTTGTTTATGTAAAATTAAATATGGCGGTTTTATTTGATCCCTACTTTTTAACGATGTATCCATTGCCGCATTTTATTGGACATTTATAACTATAATCTGCGGCGGAGATATCTAGTTCCAAGATATTTCCGCCATAATTAATTTGACAGTAAGACGCCTTTATGCTATCCTCTTATCAGATTATCCCACGGATAATCACTCATCTCGTGTTCAGGAGGGGATAGCCTATGATCGAGATCCATGAAGGTCTACCGTCTCTCTCTGGCCCCGAAGGGTCTCTTCCCGTCAGGGAAGATGATGAAATCACTCTTAAGCTTGCCATGCTCTTTGAGGGCCATTGTGAAGGCCTGGGGCCTGTTCAAGCCGCAGAAAAGTTTGGCTATACGCGACAGCGTTACTACCAAATCTTGCACCAGTTTATGGACCAAGGGGCTGAGGGATTGAAAAGCCTCAAACCAGGCCCCAAAGGCAATTACCGCAGAACCGATGAGGTGGTTCGCCAAATCATACGGTATCGGTTTCTTGATCCAGCGATGACGCCTGAGGTCATAGCACAAAAAATGAACCAGAATGGATACCCTATTGCCATCCGAAGTGTTGAAAGGGTTATTTCGGGATATGGCCTTCAAAAAAAAACTCTATCTTTGTCGGCCCGGAAACGCACCGATAGAGATCGAAACCCACCGGACCAAAGAGAAGGTGCGTCTGGAGTTAAGCGACCCCTCTGACCTTGAACGGGGTGTGCGGCAGCTCTTGGCCCATAAAGTTTCGGGAACCCAGGTCGGTATCTGGCTCCTGGTTCCTGAGCATCTGCGGCTGGGAACATGGGATTTGCTCAAGGCCTGGAGCGGAATGCCGGATGAACGGGTCGAACCCCGGTTGGCAATGCAGTTAATCCATGAAAGCGCCTTATGCGTCAATGGCATTCGGATGAAGCGCAGCTTGAGCCAAAAAGGGTTTGAATTGGCCAACGGGTTACCCTTTATTGCTACCGATCCAGCTATCCACCATTTATTAGATAGCCACTGCGTGGCGGAGGCTGAGCGGTTGCAGGTTGCCCTTGGCAAGGTGCGACAAACCTTTGGCCACTTTAAGGAAAAAACCATCATCCTTGATCCTCATCGGATGAAATCGTGCTCGAAGAGACAGATGGTCCGGCGTCAAAAGGATAAAGAGTCAAGCCCAGCCAAAATGGCACAAACCTTCTTCGGTTTGGATGCAGACACCCAACAGCCTCTTTGTTTTACTACCGCCTCTTCTGCCCGGACCGTCACCCAAGCCACCCCCGAACTTCTCACGTTGGCCGCATCGATCCTCAAACTCAATGGGGATAGGCCCCTTGCGCTGGCGGACAACGAACATTACAGCCGAGAGCTTTTTCAATGGGTTTCTTCCCAGTCTCCCTTTGATCTGTTAGTCCCGATGCCCTACAATGCGTCTGTGCTTCGATCGATTCATGCCCTGTCCAGTGAAGCCTTTCACCGACATTGGGCAGGGTATGCTACCGCCAAACAACCTTACTCGATGGTCAGGAGTCAGGATGGCCCCTATTACCAATTTATTCAACGTAACGGCGAACGCCCCCAAGACTACGATTTTAAGGCCTTTCTCTGTACTCGTGATCGAGATGAAGTGGAGGACCTTTCGGTCCATTACCCTGAACGATGGCACATTGAGGAGTTTTTTAAAAACGACGAGGCTCTGGGGTGGCATCGCGCAGGAACCATGAATTTGAACATCCGCTATGGGCAGATGACGATGGCCCTGATCGCTCAGGCAGCCTGTTTCATGATGCGACAACGGCTCGGATCTCCCGTGGATCAATGGGATGCCCCCCATCTAGCCAAAGATTTTTTCAGAGGATTAGAGGGCGACATCCGTGTGCAACATGATACCATCGTGATAACCTATTATAATGTGCCTAATCCTGATCTGATGAGAATGCACTATGAAAATATGCCCGAGAAACTCTGTTCGGAGGGGATCAAACCAACGATCCCCTGGCTCTATGATTATAAACTCGATTTCAGGTTCAAGTAGAAATCAAAAACTGGGCTTGAATGTAAAATAAATTGCACCATTAA
>JASEHN010000155.1 GCA_030018715.1 Thermodesulfobacteriota bacterium
GCAAAAGAAAAGGCGAACCGCTGGCGAACTTCTTCGCGCAGCCGAGGAACACACCGAGCAACAACGCCGACTCGCTGCCCAGAGGGCAGCAGAAGAGAAAGCGCGGCGTGAGCGGGAGGCGGCAATCTCCCGGGAGAAGCACCTCGACAAGATCGCCGGACAGGAGCCGAAGCTGTGGAGCGAAGTTGAGAATCTCATCGCCACAAAGCAGCCCAAGAGCTATGACCTTGCGGTGAAGCTGCTCGTCGACCTCCGCGACCTCGCGATCCGCAGGGGGAAGAGGGAGGAGTTCGGAGCCAGACTCGACGCGCTCCGCGTGGCCCAGACCCGTAAGCCGGCTCTCATCGAACGGCTTCGCAAGGCGGGGTTATAACCTCTACCGGGGGACGTTCGTGCAGAACGTGCATATCATAATCCTCGCTATTTACCATAACGCTTTCGCATCTCTATAGTGATTTTATCCGCGAAAACGGCTCGGCTGACACATGAATTCGTTACCCCAAGATACCGCGCTACCTCCGCTCCAGAATACCCAAACAACTGCACTGCCACCCTCGACATCTCCCCCCGGGCATCTACACCCTATGTCTCCGATTCCCTGAACGCAATTCATCTACTTTGTAGTGGACTTTCACCTCCTACACCATGCCGGTTTTGACCGGCGCTTTCTCAACGTCCCCTATTTCCCCCTATTTCCCATTGGGCAGAATTATGGTCAGGCCGAGCGGTACCAGGCATAGACCGTGACGCCCCTAACTTGATTGTATAGGAAATTCCTTTTTGGACACGGATGAACACAGATTATCAGGATAAATCAAAAAGAAAATAATTATCTGTGTTTATCTGCGGAAATCTGCGTCCCCATTAATTTAATTGTATAGGAAATTCCTTTTTACAACTTTAGTGTAGCCTGCAGCTTGATCACTTTAGACGTTTGACACTTATTCTTTATTTTTTCTTAATCATGGTTTTAAAACTCTGTGATCTCTGTGTCCTCTGTGGCTAATTTAATGCCTTTTTTAATTCCTCTTTCAGGACTTTTCCGGTCGGGTTGCGGGGAAAATTCGCCATGAATTCAACGGATTCCGGAATTTTATACTTGGCGATCTTGTCTTTCAAGTATTCCTTTACTGCATCGGAGGTCATCGTGCCTGGTTCTTTCAGGACAATGCAGGCCTTCACCCGTTCCCCCAGGGCCGGATCGGCAATTCCGACGACGGCGACTTCCGCTATCTTCGGATGCCTTTCCAGAGGGATTTCGATCTCGCGGGGGTAAATGTTTTCTCCCCCCCGGTTAATCATTTCCTTTTTGCGGCCGGAAATATACAGATACCCCATTTCATCCATGTACCCCACATCGCCGGTATGCAGCCATCCGTCCCTGATGGCCTCGGCTGTGGCTTTGGGCTTGTTCAGGTACCCAATCATGATCGAATCGCCTTTGATACAAATTTCGCCTTTTTCTCCGTAAGGCAGGATCTTGTTGTCATCATCCATGATCTCGACTTCCTGACTTGGCAGGGCCATGCCGATAGAATTGCGGTTATCGGGAATATTGAAGCAGCTTGAGGTTACTCCGCAGCCCTCGGTCAAGCCGTAGCCGTCGGTTACTTCGATATTAAATTTTTCTTTGAACCCCCTGACGATCTCGAGGGGCATCGGCGCGGCGCCGGAATTGGCACGTCTCAGCTTCAATCGGCCGTAATCAATGGTCTTGGGATCGGCTGTATTGTAGACATAGGCATACATGGCGGGGACGGCCATAACGGACGTTACTCCATATTTCATAATGGAGGGCCAGAAATCGGCGGTGGAGAAGCTTTTCCGGATACACAGGGTCAATCCCTGGTATAAAAAAGGATATGTGTAACAGCAGAGGGGATTCGTATGAAACATGGGGAGGATAACCATGGCCACATCGCCGGGCCGATAGGCGCCAAGTACGGCCAAATCTGTGCAAACGGAAAGTTCGGCCTTGTTGGCCAGGAGAATGCCTTTGGGCAAGCCGGCCGTGCCGGAAGAATAGAGGAGAAGAAAGGGATCATTCGGAGTCTGCGACACGAAGCACTCATCCGCCGGATATCCGGCCAGAATATCCTTCAAGTTCCCTTCGGCTATGTTCGTCCCGTGGTCTATCCCGGTAACGACCTCCACAACAATCGGCTTGTGTCTCGCCATTTGCCATCCGTTCGCAAAGTCCTTCATATACTCGCTCCCCACAAAGGCCACCTTGGGTTTGGAGTCGTCCAGGACATAGGCGATTTCGGGTCCCTTCAGCATGTAGTTGGTCGCCCCGGCAATGGCGCCGAGTTTCTGCGCCCCAAACATGGAATAGAAGATCTCCGGGGAGTTGAGCACCATGGTCGATACAATATCCCCTTTCCCCACACCTTTGGCTTTGAGATAGTTGGCTACCCTGTTGGCGCGCTCATTCACCTGGGCGAAGGTGACGACCTCGTCATAATACAGGGCATAGGGAAAATCCGGAATTTCCCGGGAGCGAACCACCAGCATCTCGGCCACACTGTCGAATTTCAATCTTTTGCCCTTCAGGGTGCCGACATCCTCTAAAGCCAATATGGGCTTGACATACCGTTTGCTTTTGTCGATCATATTCATTATCCTCGTTGGATGAAAAGTGTCCCGGCCGCTCCCCGGGAAGACATCGCGGAAGATGAGTCAGCCAGTACATCGTATACCGGAATATACAATGACTCCCAGATTCAGCAAAAACATTTTTTCTGCCCATGGCCATCCGGACAAAATGGACAACCTGCAGACCCTTCCCTGCAAAGAATTCTTTCATGGGAGGGGATTTCTCTGGCAAGCGCCGCCAAATTCCCAAGTCCCGACTTGGCTCCCGAACATCTCGGCTACCGTAAGCAGAACGAAGCTTATGACCAGAGCCCATTCCTTATTGCCTTTTGAACGATGAGGTAAACCATCTTGCAGCCTGATTGATTGATATATTTTTTAGTCCGTTGTTTCCCAGATTGCATAACTCTGTTCTTTTCTATCCATGGCGCCCCTCGCCTTGATCCGCCACGCAACCACCAGGCATTCCATGGGAAAAAAGGTTCAGGATTCGCACGCCCTTAAATTGGAGCTGTTTTTCTCCATTATAAAATACGTAACCAGGCGAAGATCGGTTGCCAACCGTTTTCCGAAAATGTTCATTTCCTCTGACAAAATCCTCGGTAAAGGTACTTGCGGATTTGATTTCAATGGGGACAAGCTTTCTTCCCTCCCGGATGATCAGATCTACCTCGTTGCCCTGGGTATCACGGTAAAAATAAAGTTCCGGCCGCAGGCCACGGTTCAACCGCCATTTAACCATTTCCATGATTAAAAGGTTTTCATACAAATTGCCCCGAAGGGGATCCCGCGTCATTTGCTCAGCCGAGGTAATACTGAGCAGATGAGCCGCCAAACCCGTGTCCGTGAAGTAGATTTTGGGAGATTTGATCACCCGTTTCCCGACATTTTCAAAGTAGGGAGGCAGCTCAAAGACCACATAGGACGCCTTCAACACGCTAAGCCAGCTTTTGATGGTAACGGAGGATACCCCAATATCATTGCTCAGGGAGGTATAATTTACGACCTGACCGATCCGCCCGGCAACAAGCGATAGAAATTGCTGGAATCTGCCCAAATCTTTCAGATTCAGGAGGGCGCGGACATCCCTTTCCACATAGGTCTGCAGATACCCGTTAAAAAACCGCCCCGGTTTTAGACTCTTTTCATGAAGGCGAGGAAATCCACCGCAGACTGCCAATTCAAAGGGATTCCAATTCTTGCGGTAATGACGCAACTCCTTGAAGGAAAAAGGCAGAAGGGTAAGCACCGCCGTCCGGCCGGCCAGGGATTGGCTAATAGCTTGATGCAACTCCGGTTGATGGCTGCCGGTAAGAATAAACAAACCGGCCTCCTTGGAGCGGTCTACGAGCCCCTGGATATACGAAAGCAGCTGCGGCGATCTTTGGATTTCATCCAAGATGCCTCCCTCGGGCAGGTCCGCTAAAAATCCACGGGGATCCTTTTGCGCGACCATGCGGACATCGGGGTCTTCCAGCGATCGATAGGATTTATCCGGAAAGGCCATTTGCACAAGCGTGGTTTTTCCGGACTGCCTTGGGCCGAACACCGTTACCACCGGGTATTCCTTGGCAGCCTCCAGCAGTTCCTCGGTCAAGTCTCTTTTTACCATGGATCCTTTATAGCATATTTTTGTGAATATTTAAAGTTGTACTTTAAATTAGCCACAGAGGGAACAGAGATCACAGAGTTCTTAAAACCGAAAAAATAAAGGATAAGTGTCAAGTGTCTAAAGCGATTCGCCTGAGGCGGACTAAAGTTGAAAAAAGGAATTTCCTATACAATTAAATTATCATATAGGCAAAAGCTCCGATCTCTGTTGTTTCCCCCTTCGCCCTGAAGGTGTGAAGAAATTACTTTGACCCGGCTTTGACATTCTGTTCTCAGCTCTTGCCAGGCTCGGAGGTCCGGGCTCTTCGCTTGGCATCATAAGGCGCTGTTTATTCCAGGGATGGGGCGGGAAAAGGCACCCCGCCTCATTCTACGGAGTATACCCACCCGTCACTGAAGGGTTACTATAACAAGCCCGTCTCTACTTGACAAATGGATTTTAATATTGTAGAAACCGAGAGAGACTAAGCAGAACCGTATTTCATCTCTTTCACCGGGTTCAGCACACTTGATCCCAATGAGGAGCGGTGAATTTCGTGAGCCCCGCAAGTGCCCAGATAGAATATAATAAAGGACCCTACCAATATTTCTGAAGGTAAGAAGGAAAAGGAATTTCCTCAAAAAAGGTGAATCACATGACCCAGGAAAAGAAACAGAAAAGCAGTAAGATTCGTCAGGACTGGATTCAATTGGACGCCCTTTGTTGCGGGATGGATTGGGACGAGGCGGACTTGAGCAAGCCGCAGATCCTTGTTGAAGACGTATTCGGCAGCAGCCATCCAGGGAGCATCCATCTGGACCGCCTGGCCCAAGAGGTTTCCATCGGAGTCTTTCAGGAAGGAGGAAAACCAGCGAGTTTCCATGGCACCGACATTTGCGATGGCTGGGCCATGCTCCATAGCGGGATGAATTACAGTCTTCCCTCCAGGGAAACTCTCTGTGACCTGGTGGAGATCCATGGCCGGATCATTCCCTGGGATGGATTGGTGGTCATTTCCTCCTGCGACAAATCCGTTCCCGCCCATCTCATGGCAGTGGCCCGCCTGAATATCCCGGCCATTCATTTCCCCGGGGGAACTAACCGCGTTGGCCCCAACATGTCCCATAGCCTACTGGTCGGGGAAACCGCTACCCGGATGCGGCGGGGAGAAGACGTCTCCCGGGAAGTCCGGGATTATAAACTTTCCGCCTGCCCGGGGGCCGGGGCCTGCCAGTTCATGGGAACGGCCAGTACCATGCAGTGCATGTCGGAAGCGCTGGGCATAGCGCTGCCTGGGACAGCTCTCATTCCGGCCAGCCTTGCGGAAATCGGGCGACTGGCGCGTCAGGCCGGCCGGCAAATCATGGAACTCAGTAGAAAGGGAATCCGGCCCGCGGACATCCTGACGCCGGCAGCCTTTGAAAATGCCATGAAGGTCCATGCGGCCATCAGCGGTTCAACTAATGCCCTCCTGCACCTGCCGGCCATAGCCCATGAGTTAGGGATCAAGATCGATGCCGAGCGCTTTGACCGCCTGAACCGGGAGATCCCCTATCTGGCCAATGTTCAGCCATCAGGGGTCTATTTGGCCGAGCTTTTCTGGTATGCCGGGGGGGTTCCCCGGGTGCAGATGGAACTCCGGGATTTCCTGGATCTGAAAGTCCTGACAGTAACCGGCAAAACCCTCGAAGAAAATCTTGGACATCTGGAAGAAGAAGGTTTCTTCCGGAGAGGAGAGGGATATTTAGCCAATTTTAAACTGCATAGAGAAGAAGTCATTCGCCAGGCCAAAGATAGCAAGGGATGGGGTTCCATCGCCGTCCTCAAAGGGAATATCGCCCCGGAAGGAGCGGTGGTCAAGTATGCCGCCGTGTCTCCGGAAATGTTAATCCATGAAGGACCGGCACGGGTGTTCAACCGGGAAGAAGAAGCCCTGCAAGCCATTCTTCAGGGAAAAATTAAACCGGGTTCGGTGATCGTCATCCGCTATGAAGGCCCGCGGGGAAGCGGTATGCCGGAAATTTTGGCTACCACGGAAGCGCTGGTTACTAATCCGGATTTGCACAATACAGCCATTATAACGGACGGAAGGTTTTCAGGAGCCACGCGAGGGCCCTGCATCGGCCATGTATCCCCCGAAGCGGCCAGGGGCGGCCCGATTGCCGTGGTGGAGGATGGAGATTGGATTCAGATTGATATTCCCAACCGGGTTCTTTCCGTTGTAGGATGCGGGGGCAAGCAAATGGGATCCCAGGCCGTCGAAAGCATACTGACCGAGCGACTAAAAAGATGGCAACCGCCAATCTTGCAACATCCTCAAGGACTCCTCAGGCGTTACTCCCGGCAGGCCGAATCGGCCATGAAGGGCGCATACCTGATGGATTAAGGTCCTGAAAATCCTTTTAAATTAGCCACAGAGGGCACAGAGATCACAGAGCTATAACCAATATTTTAGAAAAAAAACGACTTAGAGCACTGATGAGCGCAAATAAATCAAGATAAAAATCCTTACCAAATTTTTCAGAATTTGAACGTTAGTAGTCAAATTGTAGGGGCAACCATCCGTAGTTGCCCATTTTACGGGCGGCCACAGAGGACCACCCATACGTTTTTTAACAAAATTTAGAGATTTTGCACGTTAGTAGGAAGGAGTTTTTAAAAACATGATTAAGAAAAAGTAATGGATCATTTTAGACACTTTTAGCACTTGACACGTATTCTTCACTTTTTTTTTAATCATGGTTTTAAAACTCTGTGATCTCTGTACTACTAAAGTTGTAACACTTTAGCTCTTTGAAAAAAGGTGTGTTGTAAAGGCCAAGGGAT
>JASEHN010000156.1 GCA_030018715.1 Thermodesulfobacteriota bacterium
GCTCCATTATATCCGCAAAGCAAAGGTTGTTTTATTCGAGGGCCCTCTGGACGACCATAGCATGAATCAGGTAATCGAAAATGGATCACAGGCCGGAGGAGCGACCGCGCTTATAGAAGCCCTGGATGCCCAGACGATCAAAAAAATCAAGAAGAGCACAGGCTCTCTCTTTAACGAGCCCAATTCTCTTTCTTTGATCCTTCCTTTTGCTGCCAAGGTTCAGGATCCCTTGTATGCCCATTTTCAAAACCTCCGCCCCTGGATGGCTTTCTTCCATATCTGGTCGAATTTTTTAAAGGAAAGAGGGTGGAAACATTCCGTGGATCTGGAAGCCTTAAAAATCGCCACCTGTCTTAGAAAAGAGATCATTTTTCTTGAAACCATCGAAGAGCAAATCGCCGGAATGGAAGGGATTCCCTTGGAACGTTTTGTCAATTTTTTCAAAAAAATCGATCAATGGGAAGAATGGGCCAAGGGCCATGCCCAGCTTTATTTGCAGGGGGAATTAGAAGCCATAATGGCGGTGACCAATGAATTTCCCTCCCGCTGCCCTTCGATTGTGGAGAACCGGGATCCGGTCTTATTTGAACGAATGAAAGGCTTTTTTGAAAAAGAAGGGACAATTGCCTTTGTGGGCACATCCCATATCCCGGGCATCAAAAAGAGGTTCCTGGAAGAAGGGTATAAAATTTTTCAAGCGGATGAAAGATGAATGATCAATCCCTCTGAAGAAGAATTCATAAAAAACTATGCTTATGTGCCGGAACACATGCCGGGCTACGGCTCGGTTATGTCAGGCGGGGAGCCCTTCCTTTTAGAAGACTACCTTTGTTACAATGGAAAAGGGTTGCTTATTTTTGTAGGCTTTCCATTGAAGGAAACCTTCGATAAAAATAAAGTGAACGAGGTTCTTGAAGTCAGTGTAAAAAGATTTAAACCCGACCAGGTAGCTTTAATCGCGCCGGTCATCTCTCCCCGGCCTGGCAAGCTGAGCGGAACGGATGTTTACTATAAACTCGATCTGGTGAATCTCAGGATCAGATCGAAATTAAAGAATATGATCCAAAGGGCCTTAAGAGAGCTGGAAGTGGAGAAAAGTCGGGAATTCAAAGATGGGCACCGGCGCCTTGTTGCGGATTTTTTAAACTCCCGGAACCTAAGAGAGGAGACCCGGGCTATTTTCGAAAGAATCCCCCAATACCTATCTTCGGTCCCTACTGCCTGGATTTTCAGCGCCAGGGACCGGGCCGGAAACCTGCTGGCTTTTGACGTGGCTGAATTCGGCGCGATCAATTATGCCTTTTACTTGTTCAATTTCAAATCACGGCTGCACCAGGTTCCCGGGGCATCAGACCTTCTTCTCTACTCCTTGATAAAAGACGCCGGGCAACAGGGCAAACGCTATGTGAATTTGGGGCTGGGCATAAACCCGGGGGTGGCCTTCTTCAAGAAGAAATGGGGAGGCTTACCTTTTCTCAACCATGAATTTCTTCTTTACCGGCCTTCTCCCCCATCCATCATCGATTCTCTCTTACAAGGATTCTTCAGGCCATGAAGAAAGGATTCTGGCAATATTTTTTTCAAGGATCTTCCGGAAAAGAATTTTCTATCTGGCAGGTCGAGCTTACCTCCAGGTGCCCCCTTAAATGCCGGATGTGCAATCGAGTTGAATATGAAGAATTTCCCCGAAAGGATATGAGCCTCGATAATTTCAAAAGGATTCTTCCCTGTTTCAAAGACGTAGAAGCTGCGGTTCTGGAAGGATGGGGAGAATCCCTGCTCCATCCCCACCTCATCGAGGTCATCCGCCTGACCAAGCAAGAAGGCCCCCAGGTTGGTTTTGTAACCAGCGGGAAAGGATTAAATGAGGCCTACATCTCCGAACTTATTCAGGCTGAAGTTGATTTCATCGGCTTTTCCCTGGCAGGGGCCACCCCAAATACGCACGACTCCATCCGGGTCAATTCCCACCTGCCCACCCTGCTCGATAACATTCGAGCCTTTCAGGAGATGAAGGCCCGTCTGAAATTCCTCACTCCGCGTTTGCATATCGTTTACCTTCTTCTTAAGGAAAACATCCCGGAAGTCCCTCTCCTTATAAAAATAGCCCAGGAGCTTGGCATCGCGGAAGTCGTTCTGATCAATTTGATCCACGTGACCAATGCCTGGCAGGATGCGCAAAAAGTTTTCAGCCACCAGGGCCTTAAGGATTTCGAAAAAATTCTGGAGGAAGCCAAGAGGGAAGCCGGGGAACTGAAAATAAAACTTAAACTTCCTTCCCTTTCCCCGGGGGATGTTCCCGTATGCGCAGAAAACCCCCTGAGAAACTTATACATTTCCTCAGACGGAGAAGTATCTCCCTGCGTTTACTTAAACCCTCCCCTGCCCACCCCCTTCAAAAGATTTTTCCAGGGAAAGGAGTTCCTGGTCGAAAGGGTGAACTTCGGGAATCTCTTCCGGGAGCCTCTGCAGGGGATATGGAACGATAAAAATTATGTGGAATTTCGGAATTGTTTTGAGCGCCGTAAGAAGAAATACGAAGAAATGGCCTTGTCTCTATTAGACCCCGATAAGCGAAAAGGATTTTCTGAAGGGTGCTTTCCTGATCCCCCTGAGTTATGTAAGACCTGCCATAAAATCCTCGGGGTTTAGCGGAATCAGGTTATAAACTTCCTCACCAGCCTTAGGATTTCTTCTTTGTCAATCGGCTTGGAAAGATAACCTTCCGGCGGGGGAACCTGCTGGCGGGTGGAGATGAATTTTTTGAAGTCTTCCGAGATACCCGTGATAATTATAATGGGAATATGCTTCCAGCGCTCTTCCGCTTTCATGTCCCGATAAAACTTGATCCCTGACTTTTCCGGCATGGAAATATCCAGGGTGATCAAGTCCGGGAGGCTTGCTTCGACCTGCCTCAAGGCTTCTTCTCCATCCTTGGCCAGAAGCGTATCATAGCCGTTGTCCTCAAGAAGGGTGGAAAGGTAGGTTCGAATATCCTGTTCATCGTCTACAATCAGAATTTTATTTTTATTGGCCATGATCCCTCCCTTACAAAGGTTTGATGATCTCGTAAAAAGTCAAAATTGGGATGGCAAAGTAAAAAGCTCTCCGCCTCAGGCGGACAAGGCGCGCAAATCCTGAGGAGTGAGGCGTACTTAGAGGTACGCCGCAACGACGAAGGATGCAGCGCAATCCCGCTCAGAGCGGGACAGATGGACTTTTTACGAAGCCATCAAGGTTTGGATGAAGGTTGTTTGGAGGCTAACTGTGTCCGGGGCAATTTCACGGTCACGCGAGTCCCCCGGTTCAATTCGGATTCTAACTGAATCTGGCCTCCATGAGCCTGAACAATCTTATTGGAAATAAACAGGCCCAAGCCGGTCCCGTCGCCTGCTTTGGACGAGAAAAAGAGGCTAAAAGCCCTTTCCCTGGTTTCCTGATCCATGCCGATTCCATTGTCCTCAACTGCAAATTCGATGTATTCGGGATAGCCTTTAAGTCCGATTTTGATTTGATGGGCTCTTTTTTTCTTATCCACCCGACAGGCGTCCAGGGAGTTCTCAACCAGGTTAACCAGGAGCGAGCGGATGGCCTTGGCATCGGCTGCAAAATTGCCCGTTCCCGGGTCAAAAGCGCACTGGACCTCGATGCCATACTCGCGCGCCTTCCCCTTCATCAGCCCGCAAACCTCTTCGGCTACCATCAAGGCCGGGATCCACTCTAAATCCGGTTCCCGGTCCTTGGCGTAATAAAGCAGATCCAGAACCATGGTCTTGATGCGGGCTACGTTGCGCTCGACCATTTGCCATCCCTGTTTCACCCGTTCCTGGCTGTTTTTTTCCAAACCCGAGTTGACCAGGTAAATGCCGCCGTCGAGACTGGTCAACAGCCCCTTGATTCCATGGGAAATGGAACTGATCACCAGCCCGAGAGAAGCCAGTTGGGACTGAAGCTGGCGAATTTGAGTGATGTTGGTGCTCATCTCTATCACGTTATTAATCTGGCCTTGGCCATTGCGGATGGGCGCCGTATAGACCAGAACATTCATCTGCTGGCCGTTCCGGGCGGTCACCACTTCCTCGATCTGATGAACCTGCCCATCCTGAAAGGTCTGTTTCACCGCGCAGGGCACACACTCCTCCGTGCGGTGCATATACACCTGGTAACATTTGCAGCCCAGGACATCCCCAAAGTCTTCCCGCAATTGCCGGTTGGCTTCGATAATGCGCAGGTCCCGGTCCTGGATGGATATATAACAAGGAACTTCTTCGAAGAGCTGGCGATACCGCTCCCGGCTCTCCCGGAGCTGGTTCTGTAATAGTTTGATCTCGGTGATATCCGTAGCCATTTTCATCACGGCGGTTATCTCTCCCGCCTCGTTGCGGATGGGGGTGGTATAAACGATGAGGGATACTTCCTTGCCGGAAAGATTCTGGAATTGCTCTTCGCTTCCATGCCGGAGTCCATCCCGGAAAGTCCGCTCGGCCGGGCATTGTTCGCACCTTTCCGACCGGTGGCGGTTTACCTGGTAGCAATACCGCCCTTCAAATTCTCCGAAATCCTTCCGAAACCGCTGGTTGGCGGCGAGGATCCGCAGATCCCGATCCAGGATGGTGAGGTAAGCCGGCATCAATTCGAAAAACTCTTTATAATTTAGATCCATTTTTTACCTTCCGGCCTACCGGAGAGTTTAAACTGGTTTTATTCCGTCATGAATAACTTCGAGAACCTTCCGCACATTGACTAATAAGGTTTCTTCATTGATCGGTTTATCCAGATACCCTTCTGGGGGTCGAACCGGGCGATCATAAATCAGACGCCTAAGCTCGGGCTTGCCGGTAATGATACAGATCTTCAGGGCCGAAAGCTCCAGGTTATTCCGGATCGCCTCAAAGACATAACCGCCGTTTCTCCCCGGCATGGAAAGATCCAGGGTCATCAGATCAGGCTTTTCCTTGAAGGCCAGTTCCAGGGCCTCTTCCCCGTCAATGGCCTGAATCACGGTCGCCCCCTGGTCTTCGAGAACTGTAGCAATAAAAGTCAGGATATCTGGCTCATCATCAACCACCAGGATCTTATACCCTTTCAGGCTCAAGACTTCAACGGGTATTAAGACCTTTTCCTCAATAACCAGGGCGTTGGCCACCAAACTGACCAGGTGGGTGACTTGCATGCCCAACTTATAATGACGGATCAGATCGCTCAAAGCATCCGCGCAATTGTGGCAGGTCGTGACGACTGTTTTCGCTCCGGTGGCTTTTAACTGGTCGGCTTTGACCTTGGCGGCCTTGAGGCGGAGAGGCGTATATTCGGACATGGACATGGCCCCGCCGCCCCCGGAGCAGCAATAGTTCTCCGCCCGGTTGGGATACATCTCGCGACAATCGGTGGCTATCAGATTCAGGAGTTCCCTTGGTTCTTCGAAAAATCCGCAACTCCGAGCATTATTGCAGGAATCATGGAAGGTGAGCGAAAGATCGTTCTTGTTTATATCCACCTTGATTCGCCCTTCCCTGACGTAGCGGAGCATGGTCAAAACAGAGCTTTCCATCTCGAAGGGAACATCCATTCCCGCCCAATTCGGACCTTCGCAGCGGGTGGAACGATAGCCATGACCACATTCGGATAATACAAGTTTTTTCCCCCGCAGCTCAATCACCTTCTCGAAGAGTCTGCGAACCACCGTACCGCCCAGTTCATCGTCCCCGGAGAAGAGGCCGAAGTTGGTCATATCCCATCCGTCGCTGGCCATGGTCCAGTTCTCCCCTGCCAGATAAAAGATTCTGGCCGCATCGGAAATGGTGCGGGGGTCATATTTGATCTCCCGGGGGTTAATGGCGTAAACCACATCTGCATCCCTCTTGTCAATGGGAATCCTGGCTGCCGGGTCGCCTAATTCATTTTCCAATTCATCGGACAACCACTCCAGGGTTTCCAGGTAGTCCTCCTTGAGAACCCCCATCTGATTCCCGATCTCCCACTGGTCCTTACTGACTACAGCCACGCCCTCTGGCATAACGCCAACCGAAACTAACAATCCCCGGGCCATGCGGTTGAGAGTGGCAAAATCCACGCCCATCGGGCAGTTGATCGAACACCGCCGGCAATTGGTGCATTTTCCGAAAACGATATCTTTCAACTTTTCCAGTTCTTCATCCGTGGAAAGGTCTTTGGCCTTCACCCACCAGGGAAAAATCCGGCCTGTCCAATCGAAATTACGTTTAAAAATCTTGCGGATCTGGTCGGCCTTGTAAGCCGGGGCGAACGTCGGATCATCCGGATTGGCCAGAACGTAATGGCACGACTCGGTACACATGCCACAGTGGACGCAAGCAGCCAGGGAACCTACCATCTGGCGGTTCAGTTTCTTGCCCATTCTTTCAATGACTTTTTTCACTTTATGGGACTTTTCTTTTCCTAACATCATTAACTCCTGAAGATCAGTTTTTTTTTAATTAAACTTTGGTCGGCTTTGGCTGAGGTGCCCGTTTTATGGGATAAACCCCCCGGTGTCCCATGCTCTTGCCGAAATAGTAACGGGTAAAAGGATAGTAAAGGTAATGGGAGATTTTGCTGAAAGGCACATATATCAGGAAGAAGGCGGTCATGATGAAATAGGTCATTAAAGCTCCCTCACCATGATCCGTACGGTTGGGCGCAGCCCAGATGGAAACAAAGAGCCAGACAGTCAAAAGCACGAGGGAAAATATGTCGTCCGGAGTGCTGATCTGGCGGATATATGGATTACTCAGCCGGCGGTATAAACGGTAACATCCGATCAAGCACCCCGCGGCAAAAAGCCCTTGCAGGCCCCAAACAATCACCATTGGTTTTATCAAGCCTGGGGCATAGGGAATGATAAAGGACATGGTAATCGAAGCCGCAACCGCCAGGTGAAATAGCACGAACTGGACATAAAAGAATAACATTTGCCTGGTGCTTTCCATGGCCCAGGGCATGGCGATATTCCCCCAGGAATAGATGATTCCTTTAAAGGAAGA